>CAVHDN010000327.1:0-2571 GCA_963634315.1 Flexilinea sp.
TACTAACCCTATAATCGCAGGAAAGTATGTTCAGCTACGAGGAGTTGACCGAGATAATCGGTTGCAGTTGTACGCTGCTGATGCCTTACAGGGGGTGTTATGATGGTGTGATTGTGGGTGACTATGGCACGGAGGTCGTGGTGCAGCTAAACAACGGAAAGGAGATAGTGGAGTACCGAGATGATGTGCTTGTCTATGATTAGGGCATAATGGAAGGGTTGCTTGTCGAGCTTGATGCTTGACAGGTAACCCTTCTTTAATGTGTTCTGCCTTTGTGCGCCAGTCGTGGTGACGCACAGAGGTTCTGCTATTTCTTTATTCTTACTACCTTTTTCCTGTAGGCAATGTCTTCGTTGAACCATTCGCTGTAATAGACCCTTACCTTTTGGTTGTTTATCTTCTTTATTGGCTTGAAGTTAAAACCATATTTATCCCATAGGGTGATATGGACGGTGAAGGGGTCTGTTACTTGACGCCATTTGCGTCCTTTGAGCATCCAGGATTTATAGGAGTGCCAGAAGGAGGTTGGCCACCCAACCCATAGCCCTATCTCATCGCGCTTGTCGCCGTTCAGGTCGCCTAGGTTTTGGAGATGGCCTCCTACGCAGTCTTGCACTTTTATAGGTGGAATGGATGACTTGGAAAAACGAATGTAGGTGACATACAGGTCTTTGTGTGTTTCGTAGTCTGTATATGCGTCAATATTGTTGTAGTCTAAGTATGCGGTCTCTCGTTTTCCGTCGCCGTCAAAGTCGCCGTAAATCTTATCTTTTAAATCTGTTGATGCTTGGCAGATGAAAAGCATGATGATTAAAAGTTTGGTCATGTTATTATTCCTTTTGGTTGTACGTTCTTCTTGTTTCTTTGGTAGCATTGCAAAAGTACGCATTTATTTTGATATGTGTATTATGCAATCAAATTGGAAATCAATTATTTCCCTAACAGGAAAAGGTACTTGGGCATTTCTATGCTCTATCATGTACTGCCGTACACACTTATTCGCCAATGGTCATGCGACCTGCCGCTTTATTTTTGCTCATTCGATAGTTCCTGTTGTAATTTACCGTTCTGTTGCCACAGGAATTGAGTCATGCTGGCAAGCCCATTCATAGACTGGCTTTATGGTGACAGTCACGCCGCCTGCTTCCTGCTCCTGATAGGGGATGAAGGACTTTACCGTGGAGGAGTGCGAGAAAATCCTTCACTTGTACAATACCTCAGCACCACCGCCAGTTTTACGTTCCATTGATATAGGTGATGTTACCGCGGCCATCTCTCCTACCAACACGAACGACAATCTATCATCCCCATGTACCACCGGAACGCCAGTTATACCTCCATCCGCACGTACAACAGGGACACCCGTCACGACACCATCCTTGGGTCACACGGGTACGGCTGAGGCAACGTCATCCTCGCATACCGCTGACACGACCGAATCGGCGCAATCGTCACAGTACACCAACACCTCTCCGACCTCACGGCATATCGGTTCGGCTGACGCACCGCCATACTCGCGTCCCACAGGCATCCACGACACCACCCCTCCTCCACTTTCTTTCGGATGCACACTTACTGAAGAACAGATGCTTCATCTCTCGCAATTTGAGAGCAGGAGCATCTGTTATGCATTAAAGAGAATGAGACACTGGACTTGAGACCGCTCTTCCAATGCAAGAAAGAGTACACGTTGAAAGTACGAAATCCCCAGCTTGTAGCGCTCTTCTTTGACACGCTGTGCAATGAAAGGAAGATACGTTGGGACTGGAAAATTGTTATGGGACGGGGCGGATTCCTCGTGTCGAAGAAAGGGAAAACGATCTCTGCAAATGCGTTGGCGGTGAATTTGCATCGAACGAAAATAGGGGACAATCCGGATGCTGAGAAGTACAAGTCGGAAATACGGATGGAAGCGATAGAGTTCTTGCTGGAAGGCCGGACAGACTACGGACTGGTAATCATCGACGGCATACGCGACCTCGTTGAGTTATGCAAACTGCTCTATCAGACCGCCTACATCCCTGACGTGCTGGAGCGAATATCCAAACAAGCGGAACTGTCTCACCTACCCTGCACCCGTTTCCCCGTCATCAAACCGCACACCACGGAGAAGGAAATCACCCGTGTCGTAGTGCAAGAACTGCCGCATCCCGCTCTCATCTCCTATATGTGCACAAGGAAAATCGATGCACCGACCGCCATTGCCTATTGCCGGGAAGTGCATTACGTAGTGCGCCGAAAGCCTTACTTCGCCATCGCCTTCCCAAACAACGTCGGAGGCTATGAACTGCGTAACTCCTATTTCAAAGGGTGTATCTTCGCCAAGGATATCACGACCATCAAAGAAGAAGACATCGAGTACCAGCACGTCTGCGTCTTCGAAGGCTTCATGGACTTCCTTTCCTACCTCGTGCTCCAGCACAAGGGCAACACCAACATCTGCATCGACCAACCAACAGCGTTCATCATCCTGAACTCCGTGTCGAACCGAGACAAGGCAGAAGCCGAGTTGGAGCAATACGAACTCGTCCATTGCTACCTCGACAACGACTTCGCCGGACGGCTGACCAC
>CAVHDN010000328.1:0-2541 GCA_963634315.1 Flexilinea sp.
CGGCAGCGCGCAAATTGGCCGAGCAGGAGGGAGTGGAGATAAACACCTACTCCATCATCTACGATGCCATAGACGACATACGCTCCGCTATGGAGGGCATGCTCGACAAGATAAAGAAGGAAGTTGTCACCGGTCAGGTGGAGGTGCGTGAGGTGTACAAGATATCCAAGGTGGGCACAGTGGCCGGAGCCTTGGTCACCGAAGGCAAGGTTCACCGTTCGGACAAGGCGCGCCTGGTGCGCGACGGCATTGTGGTGCACACTGGCGACATCAACGCCCTCAAGCGTTACAAGGACGATGTTAAGGAAGTTGTCACTGGATTGGAGTGCGGTATAAGTCTCGTCAACTTCAACGACATACAGCAGGGCGACATCATAGAGACGTTCACCGAGATAGAGGTGCAACAGAAACTGTAAGATGGGGTCAAACCAAGGATGGTGATGTATATTCACCACCTTATAAAATATCAGAGCGAAGGCTCAAAAGCGGCGGGTTGCCACTTTTGAGCCTTCGCTCTTTTTCTATACAGCATGTTTAGCGACGCTGTATATGCTCTTTAGGACCGCTAAACCTACTTTCTATACTTCTCAGCCTGCGACCGTATCAGTTCCACATCGTCGAAATAGTCGATGCGCATGGCATGGCGCACCTCACTGATGGTCGCTGCAGCCGTCTCGCGCGCCTTCTCGGTGCCTTTCTTCAGTATGTTGAATATCTCCGGAATGTCCTGTTCCAGTTCGTGGCGGCGCACACGCATAGGCTCCAGCATGTTATTGATAACCGTGTTGAGGAACTTCTTGCACTTCATGTCGCCCAGTCCTCCACGACGGTAATGCTCCTTCAGTTCGTCAAGATTGGCATATTCAGGCCAGAAGTTGGCGAAGTCAGCATCGGTACTGAACGCATCAAGATAGGTGAACACGGCATTGCCCTCCACGGTGCCTGGGTCAGACACGTTGAGGTGGTTAGGGTCGGTGTACATGGAGCGCACCTTCTGCCACACATCCTCTGCCGAGTCGCTAAGATAGATACAGTTGCCGAGACTCTTGCTCATCTTCTCCTTGCCGTCGGTGCCCGGCAGTCGTCGGGCTGTGGCGTTCTCGGGCAACATGATGTCAGGTTCTACGAGCACCTCACTATATGTGGAGTTGAAGCGGCGCACCAGTTCGCGTGTCACCTCAAGCATAGGCTCCTGGTCCTCGCCTGCCGGCACAGTAGTAGCCTTGAACAAGGTGATGTCGGCAGCCTGGCTCACAGGATAGCAGAAGAAGCCCAACGGGATGTTGGCCTCGAAGTTGCGCATCTTTATCTCCGTCTTCACCGTAGGGTTGCGCTGCACACGGCTCACCGTGATGAGGTTCATCAGGTAGGTGGTGAGTTCGGCCAACTCTGCTATCTGGCTCTGCACGAATATGGTGCACTTCTCAGGGTCGAGTCCTGCGGCAAGATAGTCCAAGGCCACCTCTATGAGGTTCTGGCGTATCTTCTCAGGGTTGTCGGCATTGTCGGTAAGAGCCTGCACGTCGGCCATGAATACGAACATCTTCTTGAAGTCCCCCTCGTTTTGCAATTGCACTCTCCTGCGGAGCGAACCTATGTAGTGCCCCAAGTGGAGCTTGCCTGTGGGCCTGTCGCCCGTCAGTATCACTTTTTCCATTGTATATAAATTGTTTGTTTCCTTAATGTAAATGCGGGAATAAGCCAGCGGAGTTACACTACGCCCTTTGTCCTATGCAAAGGTAGCTCAAAAAAATGACTCTCGGCAATGTTGAAGCCATAAGTAGTGAGCAAACTGTAATCGCCTACCTTATTAATTGCTGCAATCATTCTTGCTTTTGGCAAAAAACGAGTATTTTTGTAGGAATAAAAAGAGCCTCGTTGCCAAAGCCAATGAAAGCTCTGCGAGGAATAAAGAACAAGTCATTATGGAACAACTGCTGCACTACGTATGGAAGCACAAGCTGTTTCCGCTGGGCCAACTGGCCACGGCCGACGGGCGGACTGTGGAGGTGATAGACCCCGGACTGCACAACAGCAATGCGGGACCGGACTTCTTCAACACCAAGGTGCGTGTGGGCGGAACCCTTTGGGTGGGCAACGTGGAGATACACGACCGCTCCTCCGACTGGTATGTGCATGGACACGACCATGATGCGGCCTACGACAATGTGGTGCTGCACGTGGTGGGCGACATAGACCGCGAGGTGTTTGACACCAAGGGGCGCGCCGTGCCGCAGATGAGACTTGATGTGCCGCAGAGCGTGACCGACAACTACCAGCAGCTGCTCGCCACCGACTCCTTTCCGCCATGCTACCGCATAGTGCCGCAACTATCATCGGTCATGGTGCACTCGTGGCTGTCGGCCCTGCAAGCCGAGCGTTTGGAGCGGAAGACTGACGCGATAGGCCGACGGGCGGCGCAGAGGAACGGCGCATGGGAGGAGGCCTACTTCATTACGTTGACCCGCAACTATGGTTTCGGCATAAATGGCGAAGCATTCGAGCATTGGGCCATGGGCATACCACTCAACTACGTAGGCC
>CAVHDN010000329.1:0-2537 GCA_963634315.1 Flexilinea sp.
GTGGTCAGCAGAAGTCAGACGACACTATCCAGGATGCCGACTTCGAAGAGGTGAAGTAATGCCACCAAGCAAATACATAACAAAAAATAAGCAAATGCGTGCAGCTCAATGAGTTGCACGCATTTTGCGTTTATAGGGTTCATGGTTTCTATGCCTTTGCTATAGGTTTGTTTTCCGCTTATTTGCAGCACATTTGCAGCACGTCCAAAAAGTAGATGATGTGGTACTAATCCATACTTATACATACCAATGCATACTAAAAAGTAGAAAATATGCCAAACATCGGATTTGAAATCAAACGCAAGTGCAAGATCTGCGGTGCAGTGTTCATCGCCAAGACACTTGACAGCCACTACTGCTCGCCCAAGTGCGGCAAGGTGGCATGGAAACGGAAGAAAGACGCAAAGGCCAAGGATGCCAAGTTGGAAGCCATTGCCCACCATATTCCCGACATTAGGGAATACATATCGGTGAGGGAGGCGGTGGAATTGTTCGGTGTGGAACGCACCACGCTCTACAGACTGATACACTCGGGACGCATACCGAGCATCAACGTGGGCAAGTGACTCACCCGTATCAAACGGTCAGACCTCGAACAACTCTTCCATACCCGACAGGAGACTATCGTCATCAAGTCAAGCCCTGCACCGAAGTTGTACAGTATGGAACCCGAGGACTGTTACACTATCAACGAGATATGCGAGAAGTACCACATCAACGACAGTTCGGTGTGGGCGCACGTCCGCAAGTACTCCATTCCCTCACGCCAGATAGGCAACTATGTATATGTACCCAAGACAGAAATCGACAACCTTTATAAATCGGAAGTGTAATGAAGAAAGAATTGAATCATACCAAAGTGACGGTCAAGCTCCGCAAGTCTCCCCACAAGGATGGGGAGTGGTATCTGTTTATCGAGTCTTACCCAGCGTATAAACGAGGCGAGACCAAGGCGAGCCGTGTTATAGAATCCATCGGGCGCATCATCACCACGCCTCAATGGGATGTGTCGTCCATCGCCCGCATCCAACCAGACGGCACGTTCAACTACAAGCCGAAGCGAGATGTGAACGGCATCATCCAGTGCAAGTCACGCCTCGACCAGGAGGCATGCATCTATGCCGACAATGTGCGCAAACTCCGTCAGCACGAATACGACAGTGCCGCGCTCTACACCGACCGTGAAGTGGAAATCAAGGAACAGAACGAGCGCAACGCCCAGGATTTCGTCAAGTACTTCAACGACATCATCGACAAGCGCCACCCCAACAGTTCCAATGCCATCATCGTCAACTGGAACCGTGTGGGCGAATTGCTCAAAGTATATTCCAAAGGGCAGCCCATCCCTTTCAAGAACGTTTCGGTAAAGTTGCTCGAAGACATCAAGATGTTTCTGCTCCGTGCCCCATTGGGCGGCAACAAGAAAGGAACGGTTTCACGCAACACTGCCTCCACCTATTTCGCCATTCTCAAGGCAGGTGTGAAGCAAGCGTTCATTGACGAGTACCTTACCGTGAACGTGAGTGCCAAGGTGAAGGGCATACCGTCGGAAGACAAGCTGCGTGCATCACTGATGCTCGACGAAGTAAAGCGGTTGGCTGCCACGCCTTGTGAAAGTGATGTGCTGAGACGAGCGTCTTTCTTCTCCATCTTGACAGGACTGCGCCATATCGACATCAAGAATCTGAAATGGAAACAGATTACGCAAACTAGTACAGGTACTTGGCGCATCGACATCTCACAAATAAAGACCAAGGTAGGTGCATACCTGCCCATCTCAGAACAAGCCCTTGCCATGTGTGGTACACGGCCAGACGATGACAACCTGTTGGTCTTTGCCGGGCTTCAGGCTGCAGCATGGATTTCCAAGCCATTGAAGAAATGGATTGAGGCGGCTGGCATCAAGAAGCACATCACCTTCCATTGCTTCCGTCATTCGTATGCTACGCTCCAGCTCGAAATGGGTACCGACATCTATATCATCAAGGACATGCTCGGACACACCAACGTCAAGACCACGCAAATCTATACACACATTGTGGACTCCAGCAAGGAGAAAGCTGCCAATACCATCCACATAGACAATCTTCAACCCAACCAAGCGAACATTGTCAGTCGGGGCAACCATTCCCATTGAGCATCAGGAACTTGTCTTGCCTATTAGGTGTATTGCCACTCTTCTGCCCCTCATTCAGCCCTGTCTGTTTGAGGGGCTTTTTCGTACAAATCCAACCTTTCTATGTGGTTTCTTTCCAACATCTGCAGATTGGGCTTCACCTGTCATTTTTCTCCATTTCGTTGTCTTAACGAATTATAAAAGCGTTTGCGCCAACCATGGGGCGTTCAAGGGGAGGCTTGCCCCCTATTTGGCACACCCTGCCATAGCAGTACTTTTGCGGCAGTTTTTTAATTCCATAAGTTTATGAACAAAGAGATAAAATCGTTGGAGGAGATGCCGGGGGCATTGTCCTACCTTATCAAGTAGGGTGTCCAGTTCGTTGTACCAATTTTAGCTCACTTTCTTAAGCGTTTTGGTT
>CAVHDN010000330.1:0-2537 GCA_963634315.1 Flexilinea sp.
AACGCCAACGATATATAGCGCATAGCACAGTGAGGAGACGATTACGAACAGCATGCCCGTGGCACTTAACGTGGTGTTGCCGTCGCCCTTGTAGAGCAATGCTATGCCGGCAAGTGCGAGAGCAATGCAACCGTAGGTGAGCAGCGATGCGCGCTCGTGGAAGAAAATGGCCATGATGACCGCCACGAGGATGGGATAGACAAAGAGAATGGAACTGGCTATGCCGGCGTCCATGTAGAGGAAACTCTCGTAGAGGGTGCATGACGACAGGCCGAACACCACGCCTGCCACAAGCATTGGCACTGCCGCCTTGCGCTTCACCACAAGACTCTTGCCGCGTGCCGCTATGAACAGACCGAGCAGCAGGGCGGCAAAGGCAAAGCGATAGAACAGTATGGACGGCACGTCGAAGCCCTCGGCCAGAAGGTGGAGGGAGAACAGTGGGTTGGTGCCGTAGGCCGCGGCGGCAATGATGCCGCATGCCCATCCTTTAGCCGTACTTGTCATAAAGCCATACCCTCCTTGCTGGTGGTCGCTACGACTCGCTTCGATGCCGCATCCATTATGCCTAAATCCTTTTTCATGTCTTGTTCCCTAATCGGGTGCAAAGGTAACAAAAGATTGAAACATGCAGAAAGCTTTATAACAGCAAATAGGCTCCAAGAAATGCTTGCGCACCTCTTGGAGCCTATTAAAGCGTATTGGTCTGTGCCTGTTCTTACTCAGCGCGAAGCGTGAAACGCTTGAATGCCACTACTGTAAGCTCCTTGTCGGCAGCCTTCAGATAGTCGGTAACGCTCAGCTTGGCGTCCTGGATGAACTCCTGGTTGAGCAAGCAAGAGTCCTTGAAGAACTTAGCCATACGGCCTTTGGCGATGTTCTGAACCATCTGCTCGGGCAGGTTGGCGGCCTTCTGCTCAGCCGTGGTCTTCTTCAGCTCACGAATCTCGTCAGCCTGAGCCTCGGTGATGTTGCCCTTCTGTATGCCCTCGGCAATGTGCTCCTCGTTCTCAGCGATGTAGAGGTTGAAGCCAGCCTTCTTCAAAGCTGCCTCGACAGCCTTGTTCACCTGCTCCTCCTTTGTCTTCTCCACAGCCACCTTGAACTCGGTGTCCTTAACGCTCTGCGGAACGCTTGCCTCGTCGAGTGCCACAGGATTCATGGCAGCCACCTGCATGGCCACTGCGTGAGCCTGCTCCTCAGCGGGTTTGTTGGTCTGAACCATGGTGCAGAGAGTGTGCTTGCCCATGTGGTCATATACAGAAACATTGTCGCCCTCGATGAAGTTGTAGCCGTCGAGCTCCATCTTCTCTCCGGTGATGCCCGAGCGAGCGATGACAGCGTCCTGCACCTTTGTACCGTCGGCCAAAGTCAGTTCCTTTACAGCGTCGAGGCTCTGAGCCTTAGCTGCAACGGCGGCATCGAGGATGTCCTGTGTCAGCTTTATGTAGTCGGCACCATTGGCCACGAAGTCGGTCTCGCACTTGAGAGCCACGATGGCAGCAAATCCCGGAACGGCCTTCACGAGCACACATCCGTTGGATGTCTCGCGGTCGCTACGCTTTGCGGCGATGGCCTGTCCCTTCTCGCGGATTATCTCCATTGCCTTTTCGAAATCGCCCTCGGAGTCGGTGAGGGCTTTCTTGCAGTCAGAAAGACCTGCGCCAGTCATCTTGCGCAGCTTCTGGATGTCAGCTATTGATACAGCCATGTCTTTATACTATTTTATTAGTGTGTTACTTTTATGTTAAGCCTCTGCGGGAGCCTCTTCAGCAGCAGGAGCGGCCTCTTCGGTTGCAGGAGCAGCTTCCTCTGCTACGGGAGCAGCCTCTTCAGCCTTGGGAGCGTCCTTGCGAGCCTTGCGCGCACGCTTTGCCTTGCCTTCGCCTTCCTCAGCCACGGCCTGTGCCTGTGCGGCAGCCTCGTCTGCTTTCTCTACCTTGCGCTCTTCCAGACCTTCGGCGATGGCGGCGCAGCAGGCGTTGAGAATAACGTCAACGCTGTCGGTGGCATCATCGTTGGCAGGGATTACGAAGTCGATGTTGCGGGGGTCGGAGTTGGTGTCAACGATGCCGAACACAGGTATGCCCAGACGGTTGGCTTCCTTCACTGCGATGGCCTCCTTCATTACGTCAACCACAAAGAGAGCTGACGGCAGACGGGTCAGGTCGGCTATTGAACCGAGGTTCTTCTCCAGCTTGGCGCGCTGGCGGGTGATTTGCAACAGCTCGCGCTTTGAGAGGTTGGCATAGGTGCCGTCGGTCATGAGGCGGTCGATGTTGCTCATCTTCTTCACAGCCTTGCGTATTGTGGGGAAGTTGGTGAGCATGCCGCCCGGCCAACGCTCAACAACGTATGGCATGTTGACGCTTGCTGCCTTCTCGGCAATCACGTCCTTAGTTTGTTTTTTAGTAGCTACAAACAAGATCTTCTTGCCCGACTTGGCTATTTGCTTGAGGGCCTCTGCAGCCTCGTCGATCTTGGCTACAGTCTTGTGAAGGTCTATAATGTGGATGCCGTTGCGCTCTGTGTAGATG
>CAVHDN010000331.1:0-2527 GCA_963634315.1 Flexilinea sp.
AGCACGCGAGGCCATCGAGTGGCACCGAAATCTCTTTGGCGAAGATTATTATCTCGAAATACAACGGCATGAAGTGAAAGACCCCAACCAGCGGGCAAACCGCGAGACGTTCCCCTTGCAGCAACGGGCCAACAAGGTTATCTTGGAACTTGCAAGGGAATACGGCATCAAGGTGGTCTGTACCAACGATTGTCACTTTGAAGATCAGGACACCGCCGAAGCGCACGACCATCTGCTTTGCCTTTCCACCAACAAGAAGCTCGACGATCCTAGCCGTTTGCTCTACACCAAGCAAGAGTGGTTCAAAACAAGAGCTGAGATGAACGACGTTTTTTCGGATGTTCCCGAAGCTCTTACCAACACCCTCGATATTCTAAACAAGGTGGAAATCTATAGCATCGACCACAATGCTATCATGCCCTTTTTCCCTATTCCTGAAAGTTTCGGTACTGAAGAGTTGTGGCGAAAGAAATACACCAAAGAAGAGCTGTACAAAGAATTCACATGTGACGAAAACGGCGAAAATCCTCTACCACCCGAGGAGGGCCGCAAAAAGATTGAGGACTTGGGCGGCATTGATAAAATTTATCGCATCAAGTTTGAGGCTGACTATCTGGCCAATTTGGCTTACAAGGGTGCCAGGAAGCTTTACGGAGACCCACTTCCCGACAATGTGTGTGAGCATATCAAGTTTGAGCTGCACACCATGAAGACGATGGGCTTTCCAGGCTACTTCCTCATCGTTCAAGACTTTATCAATGCTGCCCGCAATGAGCTGGGTGTATGGGTAGGGCCGGGACGTGGATCTGCCGCGGGCTCGGTAGTGGCCTATTGCTTGGGGATAACGAGGATTGACCCCCTCAAATACGATTTGCTGTTTGAGCGTTTCCTCAACCCAGACCGCGTGAACCTTCCCGATATCGACACCGATTTCGATGATGACGGAAGAGGTAAACTGTTGCGTTGGGTAATGGACAAGTATGGACATGAGAATTGTGCACACATTATCACCTATGCCAGCATGGCCACAAAGAATTCCATAGCCGATGTGGCACGCGTGGAGGAGTTGCCGCTCGACCGCACCAATACCTTGAAGAAGGCCATTCCCGAGCGTCTGCCCGACGGCATGAAAATGAATCTGACCAACGCCATCAAATGCACGCCGGAATTGCGGGACGCAGAGGTGTCGCCCAACCCCAAAGAGCGCAACACCATCAAGTACGCCAAGCAGCTGGAGGGTACGATAAGAGGTGTTGGCATTCACGCATGTGGCTTCATCATCTGCCGAAATCCCATCAGCGATTGGGTGCCGATATCCACTGCCGATGACCCCGACTTCCCAAACCTCAAGTGTGCCGTCACGCAATACGACGGACATGTTATCGAGAGTACCGGGCTGATCAAGATGGACTTCCTCGGACTGAAGACGCTCTCCGAGCTGAAAGAGGCTTGCAAGGTCATCAAGCAGACAACAGGCAAGGATGTCGACATTGACAACATCCCAATCGATGACGAACTGACCTACAAGCTCTATCAAGAGGGTCGGACCATAGGTACGTTCCAGTTTGAGTCACCTGGCATGCAAAAATATCTCCGCGAGTTGCACCCGACTGTGTTTGAGGACCTCATCGCCATGAACGCCCTCTATCGTCCAGGGCCCATGGATTATATTCCCGATTTCATACGAAGGAAGCATAATCCCGACTTGGTGACCTATGATATCCCTTGCATGGAGAAATACCTAAAGGACACTTATGGCATTACCGTCTACCAAGAACAGGTGATGTTGCTCAGCCGACAGCTAGCTGGCTTCACACGTGGGCAGAGCGACGCCCTCCGAAAGGCCATGGGTAAAAAGAAGAAAGCCATTGTCGACCAAATGCATCCCCTGTTTATCGAAGGGGGCAAGAAGAACGGCCATGACCCCAAAGTCTTGGACAAGATATGGTCGGACTGGGAGAAGTTTGCATCGTATGCCTTTAACAAGTCTCACGCCACCTGCTATTCATGGGTGGCCTACCAGACGGGTTACTTGAAGGCCCACTACCCGGCAGAATACATGGCAGCCCTGATGACACGCCGCTTTGCCACTCGCACGGAAATTGCCAAGCTCATGGAAGAGTGCAAAGCGATGGGGATAGAGACTCTGGGACCGGATGTTAACGAATCGTATGTAGGCTTCGGTGTCAACGGCAAGGGAGCCATCCGATTTGGCCTTTCGGCCATCAACGGCATGGGTAGCGGTGCAGCTGATGCTATCGTGCAAGAAAGACTGAACAATGGCCCGTACAAGGACATCTACGACTTTGCAGAGCGCGTGAGCCTCAAGGACGTTAACCGCAAGTCGTTTGAAAGCCTTGCTCTGAGCGGCGCGTTTGACAGCTTCGGTCTGATGCGCGAGCAGTATGTAGCCCCTAACAACAAGGGGGAAGTGTTCCTGGATGCCTTGGTGCGTTTTGGCAAGCAATATCAACAGTTAAAGATAGAGGCTGCCAACTCGCTTTTTGGCATGGCCGGTGATGTCGAC
>CAVHDN010000332.1:0-2508 GCA_963634315.1 Flexilinea sp.
CCACAAGTATCTGCGTCACCCCTTTGGCAAATTTCGCCATTTCCTCCTCTTTCTCCTTCGCCTTCATGCGTCCGTGCACCTTGCCCATGCGGAATTCTGGGAACACCTGTTGGAGCGACTCAAAGCCCGTCTCGAGGTTCTTCAAGTCTATCTTCTCGCTCTCCTCTATCAATGGAAATACAATGTAGGCCTGCCGCCCGTGGCGTATTTGATTGCGTATGCTCTCATAAAGTTTCGGCAAATGATTGTCGAACACATGTTGTGTGGCTATGGGCTTGCGTCCGGGAGGCAGTTCGTCGATGACGCTCACGTCGAGGTCGCCATAGAGAGTCATGGCTAAAGTGCGCGGAATGGGGGTGGCGGTCATCACGAGCACGTGCGGAGGATTGTCGTTCTTTGCCCACATCTTTGCCCTTTGGGCCACACCGAAGCGGTGCTGCTCGTCCACCACCACAAGACCCAACTGCGCAAAGCGCACCGTGTCTTCAATCACCGCATGTGTCCCGACAAGAATGTTGACCGTGCCGTTAGCCAAGTCTTCAAGCGTTTCCCTGCGCCTCTTGCCCTTTACTATGCCCGTAAGCAATTCCGTTCTTATGGGCATGCCTTCCAAAAAGGTCTTTATGGTTGCGAGGTGCTGCTCGGCGAGTATTTCTGTGGGAGCCATTATGCACGCCTGAAAACCATTGTCTATGGCTATCAGCATGGCCATGAGTGCCACGAGAGTCTTGCCCGACCCTACATCACCCTGCAACAGGCGGTTCATCTGTCGGCCGGTTCGCATGTCGTTCCTTATCTCCCGCATCACTCGCTTTTGCGCTTCGGTGAGTTGGAAGTGCAGGTTGTTGTGGTAAAAACCGTTGAATTGATTGCCTATGCGTGGGAATACGTAGCCGCGATACTTGCGCCTTTGTTCGCTGGCATACCTTACAATGTTTAGTTGAACATAGAACAGTTCCTCAAACTTCAGTCTTACGCGCGCACGTTCCAAATCCTTCGCACTCTGCGGATGGTGTATGGTGCGCAATGCCTCGTTGCGCGACACGAGGTGGAGCCTTGATGTGATGAAGGGTGGAAGCGTTTCAGTGAGCGGAGCCTTCAGCTTTTCCAGTAGGCATTTCGTCAACTTCTCCATTGTCCTTGACGTTATGCCGCTCTTCTTCATCTTCTCTGTCGTGGTGTAATAGGGCTGCATGCCCATGCCCGACAGCTCCATCTCATTGGCTGGGTCTATGTCGGGGTGCACTATGTTGATGCGCCCGTTGAACACAGAGGGCTTGCCGAACACCACATATTGCGTCCTTGGCTTGTAGTTCTTCATGGCGTAGCGTCCGCCGTTGAACCATGTGAGATCCATTACTCCCGTGCCGTCGGTGAAGTGAGCCACCACCCGTTCTCTGCGCGGAGCATATTCGAAGGTCTCGTAGCTAAGTATCTGGCCGCACACTTGCACCAACGGCATCTCCCCCGTCAGCTCCCTTATGGTATAGACCCGACTTCGGTCTATGTATTTGTAAGGGTAGTTGGTGAGCAGGTCGCCGAAAGTTTTAATTCCAAGTTCGTCGCTTAGAATCTTCTTTCTTTCAGGCCCCACCCTAGGAAGAAACTGTATGTCTTGTTTAAGTATGTCGGTCACGCAGTGTGGTTATTTGTCTTTGTCAAACGTTTGTCGGACTTCGCTGTCCACAAGAGCCTCGGCCACAACCATGTCGAATGGAGTCGTTATCTTGATGTTCTCCCTATTGCCGTCAACGAGAGTGATGGTGTGTCCTGCAGCCTCCACCACCGAAGCATCGTCGGTAAACCCCTCCCTATAGGTCTGTTGGTAGGCTTCCTTCTGTATCTTTACGCTGAAAACCTGTGGAGTCTGCACCAGTCGGTAGTCGCTCCTTTGCACCGTAGTGCCATCCATGCGCCTCAGCGTCTCCACCACTGGCGTTACCGGTATGGCCGCTCCTGTGCGTCGTGCTGTCTCGTAGCACTTCTCGATGACCTCAATGCTTGGGAAGGGTCGCACGCCGTCGTGCACTCCCACCACTCCTTGTGCGTTGTCGGGAATGAGCGCAAGGCCGTTTCTCACCGAACTGAAGCGCGTGTCGCCCCCATTGGCATACAGCAACTCGACGTTAAAGTCGTGTTTGGCACACAACTCTTTCCAGAAGTCCTGCTGGTCTTGTGGCAACACAAGTATTATAGTAATGTCATGGGAGTAGGCCCTGAACCGTTCTATGGTACGCATGAGTACAGGCTTGCCGCCTACAGCCATGAACTGCTTGGGCAATGGTCCGCCCATGCGCAGTCCCTTGCCGCCAGCAACGATTATGACGTAGTCCCTGTCGTGCCTTTCGCCCATGTCACGCCTCTTTAAGCAGTTGGGTGTATATCATGCCGTCGCGTATCTCGTCGGTAGCCTCCTTGCCGATGAATGCTTCAAGCAGCGAGTAGGCGAAAAGCATAGTGGCGGCAGGTCCGCGTCCGGTGGTTATGTTGCCGTCGGTGGACACCAGC
>CAVHDN010000333.1:0-2504 GCA_963634315.1 Flexilinea sp.
GACGACGTGATGGCTGGGCTGGCCAACTTCACCGACCTTACCGACACTTCGTTCAACCGCTACCGCGACTACTACGCAGTGATAAACAACTGCAACTTCTTCCTTTCAAAGGCCGATACCACCATGGTGCGCAGCAACAAACAAGTATTCATAAAGGAGTATGCCGTGGTGAGCGCATGGAGAGCTTGGACCTACCTGCAGTTGGCCGAGGTCTATGGCGAGGTGCCCTTCTACACCAAACCGTTGCTCACCTACACAGACATAGAGAACGTCATGGCCGACAAGAGCAACCGCAGGGGACTGCAGGCCATCTGCGACTACTTCATAGCCGACCTCACGCCATTTGTGGATACCGACTATCCCTACTATGGAGACTTCTCCTACTCGGGCAGTGCCACCTTCGACAGCCGCATGTTCTTTCTCCCCATCCGTCTGCTCCTGGCCGACATGTATCTGTGGAGAGGGTCGATGGCGGGCGGCAAGGACGACTTCATAAAGGCGGCGCAACTATACCGCGACTATCTGCAGCGCGAGGGACAGACCACCTCGATGTCGCTGTCCAACCGCTACACGACAGCCGACTTCTCCGCATGGACAAGTCAGTGGAGCAGTATCTTCCGCTCTGTGCTTGGCGGTGACGAGCGCATAAGCATCATACCCTTTGCCGTCAACAGCAACTACGGCACGGTGTTCGGCTTGCATGATAAGCTTGGCGGCATGGAGGGTTCGCGACGAGCTCTGCAAGCTCGTCAATGATGCCCCATACTGCTTCACGGGCTACACTACCGACCAAGCAGAGCGTTACGCCTATGTCACCGACAGCACCTTTTATGGCACCAAGGAAAAGCCAGACATCTGTATGCCGTGACCACAAGCAGCAATCCGCAATACACCAGTGGTGACCTGCGCCTATTCGCGCACTCCACATCACAGGATGCGTCTATATCCATATCCAAATACAGTTCGTCACAGCCTTATGTGACCACCTGCCGCGCTGCCTACGTGTGGCTTCGTTTGGCCGAGGCCATCAATAGGGCAGGCTATCCGCAGACAGCCTTCACCCTGCTGAAGTATGGCTTGAACCGTGGAAACCTTGTGAAATATGATGCCGAAGAGCTTTCCGACCTGAACAGCCGGGGCTACACATTCCATGACTTCGGCGACAACACCACCAACCTCGGCTTCCATTGCCGTGGCTGTGGAAATGCCGAGAGCGACACTCTCTATGTGCTTGGCTCTGGTTCGGCAGAGGAAAGGATGTCCATGGTGGAAGATTTGCTCATCGACGAATATGCATTGGAAACAGCTTTCGAGGGTTCGCGCTTCTTCGATTTGATGCGCTTCGCTTTCTGTTATACAGGAAAGGATGTCAGCAAACAGGTTAAGGATGGTGTGCTCACCATTCCCGTCATTCTCACGCATGGCACTGCTGTATTCACCATAGAGGCGGAGCAACGCCTGGACCAGACATACTATGAGGCAGAGGCCGCCTACAACCCGTCCTATCAGGAGTTGACCAACAACCAAGCTACCCGCACCGGCTGGTATGAGTATGACGGTAACTGCCCCTCTGACATGAAAGCCTCATGGCTGGGCGGCAACGAGGACAACTGCCTCATGTTCCGCAATGTCCACCGAAGCAAAGCTGGAATGTACGACATTACCATCGGCTACCTCACAAACGAACGCAGGGTGATGAACCTTGAGGTAAACGGCAAGCATATCGGCAAAATCGTATGCGACTCTACGGACAAGGTGAAAACTGTAACCTTGCACACCAATCTTAACGAAGGCAACAACATCATCCGTCTATACAACAACCAACAGCGTATGCCTGATATAGACTATGTCAAAGTCACACCAACTCGGACAACACAATCACCAGCGGAAAAAGATATGGCGGGCTATGTGATGGTCTATCACAAAGACGCAGACCACGGCTTGCATATGGCCTACTCATGGGACGGATACAAGTGGACAGCACTCAACAACGACAAACCCGTCACTGGGCCGAAAGACAGCTTGGGACGCATAACCAAGCACATTATCGACTCCGACATAACGCGCTTCGACGGCAAGTACCACTTGTTTTGCACCGAGCACGGTCATCCGCGCCATGCCGTAAGCGACAGTCTCACCGGCCCTTACACCTTCGTTCCGTTTGACGACGGTGTGCCGCAAAGCCACGAGGCACCCATGATGTGGAAACGCATTGGCGAGCAGAAGTGGATACTGATGCAGGACCGCTACACCATCTCTCCGCACAACTTCTATTTCGTGGAGACTGCCGACATGGAGCACTTCACGCCGCTGGGCTATTTTGACGACGGCAAATCGCCATTCACACGCACCAACTTTGCTGAACAGAAGCATGGGGCGGTAATGCAGGTAACCAAGAAGGAACTGAAGAGGCTCATCAGTTATTGGAAAAAGAAGTGACAACCGTATGCTGAGGTCGCACTTCGGAGAAGCGCTCCTACTAGCAAGCGCGATGACTGCGCAGT
>CAVHDN010000334.1:0-2492 GCA_963634315.1 Flexilinea sp.
CTGTAGTAGAGACAAATGAAAGCGATAATCAGGAGACTATCACAACTGTATCTGGCGCAACAGAGCCCAAGTTGACAACAATGGCAGTCGGCACAGATGGCAAGATTGTTAAGGCAAGCAGCAATGAATACGCAGGTGGCGACACAATCTACGCTAGCGTAATGGACGTCACAACGGCAGCCTCTTTGGATAAGGACAACACTAAGCTTTACATTGTAACGCCTTCTGGTTCTGTAACTCCGGCTATCACCGAGGGCTCCGTTGCTAACTGCATTGCTAATGGAAATGAAGATACAGGTACAAAGACTTGGAAGATTACTGACCTCAACGGTGGCGTGATAACAGCAGTAGAGCAATCGATTGCAGATCTGAACGCATCTAATCCTACTGGTCCTGTATTCGTTGACAAGGTTCCTACAGAAGAAGGCCTTGCTTCAGCTACTCGTAACCTTTCAGCAGTTAAGTGGACTGGCGCATCTACATCAGGTACGACCTACTATGCTGTTGAGTACAAAAAGACAGTAAATAACAAGGACGTTAAGTACTACAAGATAGTTAAGGTAGTAAATCAATAACGAATAATTCGAAAGAGTTATAATAGTATTTTCGCAATATAAAGCGATTAAGTTAAGGGAGTCTTGATGCGAAGGGCATCGAGACCCCCTTTTTATATAGGGGAAATGGGGATATCAGGCGATGGAGATATTGACGCAGACAAAGGACTTTAAGGGCAAGGGAGAGTCGGCGGCATGAAGAATTAAATGGCAAGGAGTCGAAAAGGGTCAAGGATTTACAACAAAATATCATTATTTTCCTTACCTTTGCACCGTATTCCACTCTTTTACATGACAATATGCCATGCGTGGAAGTGGCATGCAACGATAAGACAGATAGGTAAATCAAAAGAAAAAAGGACTGTAATAATGGGGAAAAGACTACTCGCACTATCGGTTCTGCTGATGGCTTTCGTCGGTACATTTGCCGCAAGCATCTTCGACAGAACCACCTTCACCGTGGATGACATCAACTATGTGGTAACCTCCGAAGAGGAAAAGACCGTGAGCGTGACCTCCGGCGGCAACTACGTGGGCGACGTGGTGATACCCGCCGGCGTGGTGTATAACGATGAGGTATATACCGTGACAGGCACCGACGGCTATGTGTTCAGCCAATGCGCCGACCTCGTGACCGTGGAACTGCCCAAGACCATAAAGACGCTCGGCAACTATACATTCAGTCAGTGTACCAGTCTGGAGCAGGTGAACATTCCCGACGGCATAACAACCATACCCTTCGGCTGCTTCTTCGGTTGCATGGCTATTACAAGCGTGACCCTGCCCCAAAGCGTGACCACCATAGACAAGTATGCCTTCGGCTATGCGTCGAGTCTCGCCGATGTAAACATCACCGACAACATCACCTCCATAGGCGAGGCGGCCTTCTTTGGCACAGCCATAAAGTCGGTGACAATACCAAGCGGTGTTAACGAGATAGCCGACTTCGCCTTCTCGCTCTGCCAAAAGCTGACGGAGGTGAAACTGCATGAGGGCATGACCGCATTGGGCAACAACGCCTTTGCCGCCTCTGTGTCGCTCAAGTCCATCAAACTGCCGGAGAGCCTGAAGTCGATAGGTTCGTCGGCCTTCGCCACATGTCAGTCGCTGGAGGAGATTGAGATACCCGACGGCGTGACAGCCATACTCGACAAGTGTTTCTACAGTTGCACGAGTCTGAAGAAGGTGGTGCTCGGCCGGGGCGTGAAGTCGATAGGCACCGATGCCTTCACGAAATACAAGCAGGTGACCGACTCGCTCAAGTTGGAGGAGCTGTACTTGGAGAGCGAGACCATGGTGAGCGGCGGAGCAAACTTCGCCGACAACCTGTACAACACGACCACCGTGTATGTGCCGGAGCAGCTTGTGGACACCTACAAGGCCGACGCCGACTGGGGCAAGTTCAACATTGAGAAGATGGACGAGAAGGCCGGCATAAGCACGACGGCCATAAGAAAGACCGACAACAGCGCTTGGTATAACCTCAACGGCACCAAGGCCACGAGCCACGACCACGGGCTGTTCATTCACAACGGCAAGACCGTGGTGGTGAAGTAAACGGCTTGCAGGAAACCTAAACATGCCTTTCAGGAGAACTAAACATGCTCTTTAGAAAAGGAGGGCATAACTTATAGGAGGAAACAGACATAACAAACAGAACACTTTAACATAAAAAAACAAAAATGCGTATGAAAAGACTTTTATCTGCAGCGGCGTTTTTGTTGTTCGCCTCAGTGGCAACGACAAGCGCACAGACGCTAAGCGAGAGTTTTGAAGGCACGACCATCCCGCCAGAGGGATGGACTACAAAAAGCTCATGCACAAAATATGCATGGACGGCCACAAAGTACTCAACCATTACCGGTTATTTCGTCAAGGGCTACAACAACGGTGGCCAACAAGCCATGGCCTCGACGACGGGAAGAACCAAAGAAAGCC
>CAVHDN010000335.1:0-2487 GCA_963634315.1 Flexilinea sp.
CTTATAGCACAGTCCCGTCTTCACGAGAAACTCCTCCTTGTAGCCCTTGCTCAAGGCCGCCGAAGAGAGAGAGCTGCGCGACGACAGGGCATAGCCCAACTGGAACTTCGCTATGATGTCGTCGCGGAAGCCGCGGCTGCGCAGATACTGCAAGCCGAAAGCCTTGCCGTCGGGGTTGTTGCGGAGCGTGTCCTGAAAGTAGTCCTTGGCCCACTCGTTCACGATGAACATGCTCTCCCGCTCGCTCGCCTCCCGCATCTCGTCGTCGGAAAGCTCGCGTTCCTTAATTTCAATGTTGTATTTGTTGGCCAACCATCGGAGGGCTTCTGGATAGGTCATCTGCTCGTGCTCCATTATGAACTTCACGGTGTTGCCTCCCTTGCCGCATGCGAAGCAGTGGCAGATGCCCTTGGCGGGCGACACGATGAACGACGGAGTCTTGTCGTCGTGGAATGGACAAAGCCCCTTGTAGTTCACCCCAGTCTTTCTGAGGTGGACAAAGTCGGACACAACATCAACTATGTTGGCTGCGTCCATTATGCGGTCAACCGTGGCCCTGTCTATCATTTTGGTCGATGGATTATGTTTGGTGGAGTAGGGGCTTTTTTACTTCAAATATTTCGCCAGCGTACTTTTTATCTTCTTCAGTCCCTTGGCCATGCTCTTGGCGTTGGTGCGTGCGCCAAGCAGCGACGTGTGAGTGTGGTCGCGCTTGTAGTAGGCCATAGCCTTCTCCTTGCTGCCGCACTTCTTGTCGAGATAGTCGGCTGTGATGTTGTGCATATCTACAAACTCCACGCCTGTGGCCTCGGCCACCTCACGATACCACACGCCATAGCTGTCGTTGCGGCGCTCTATCTTGCCGTCCTTCCACTCGTTGCGCGGAGTGAGCGACACGAGTATGGGTGTGGCCCCCTTCTCTCTCACGTCCTGTATGAACTTCTTGAGATACCATCCGAAGGTATATACCAGTTCGTAGCGTCCCGACGACTTCATCTTATAGACGTGGGTAGAGTCGGACGTGCCCCTTATCACCCCTCTCATCTTGTTGTCGTCAATGGGGCCAATGTCGTTGTGGCCGAACTGTATGAGCACATAGTCGCCGGGCTGCAGCGAGTTGTACACCTGGTCCCAGCGCCCTTCGTTGAGGTAGGTGCGCGTGGAGCGTCCCGCCTTGGCGCAGTTCACGCATGTTATCTTCTTCTCATCGAATATCGTGTAGGCCTGCGAGCCCCAGCCCCACATGCCGTCCTCGTCCTTGTCGTTGTTCTTCACCGTGGAGTCGCCGGTGATGAACACCACGGGCTTGCCTTTCTCGCGTTTCACGCTCACCATGGGCAGAGTCATGTCCTTCATCATGGCCTGCAGCGGCTTGAGCTGCGGGTCGGTGCTTTCGGCCAGTCCCTCGGCTGCCGAGCGTGCGTTCAGCTCAGCCCCGAACTTGCTGGTGTGTATGTGGTCCTTGTAGAAGTGGTAGCTCTCCTTCCAGCGCCCGAACTTGTCGAGCTTGGTCCCCGATATCTCGTTGAGGTCTATGTAGGGCACGCACATCTCCTTGGCCACCTCTTCGAGCCACTGGCTGTGCGGTTTGCGCACTATGCGACCGTCCTTGTCGTAGGCATCGCGCGGCGTGAGCGACATGAGTATGGGGTTGGCCCCGGCCCTCCTTATGTCCTCCACATACTTGCGCATGTATCCGCCATAGGTATAAACCGTCTCCTTCTCGCCCGTCTCCTTTATGGTCACGTTCAAGCTGTCGCGTCCGGCTCCAGGAATGGTGGCGCGGGCCCGCCCGCTGTCGTAGGGGCCGTTGTCGTTATGGCCTATCGACACTATCACCCAGTCGCCGGGCTTGAGAGCCTCTCGCACATCGGGCCATAGCTTGTTGTAGAACGTGCGGCTACTCATGCCGCCGAGGGCCTGGTTCTCCACGGTTATCATGTCCTCGCGGAAATACTTGTGCTCAAAGAAGCCCCAGCCCCACTGTCCGTTGTTGCCGTTGCCGAGCGTGCCGTTGCGCATGGTAGAGTTGCCTATGAGAAAGAGCACAGGGTTATTGCCCTTGCGGCTCGATCCTGCCTTTGGTCTCGCCATGAGAGCCTTGGCAATGCTGTCGGGAGTGTTGTCCACCACTTTGTTCACGTCCTCCACTGGGTCGGGCACTTGCGCCCATGCCGAGAGCGACGCTGTGGCGATGATTGCGATAGTAGAAAGTAGTCTTTTCATCGTTGTCTTTTTATAGTGTTGAAAGTTTCTTCAAGTTTCGTACTTACCTTATGCAAAGGTAGGCAAAAAAACTGTAATCCAAGCGAAGACGCTTCATTTGCTCCTACTAAGTTTGCCTTCTGCGCTTGACTGGGCTTGCTAGTAGGAGCGCTTCTCCGAACTGAAAGTCAGCGGCCGAAGGGAAAGCCAAGTGCGACCTCAGCGTTTATAGTGTTAAACTAACGTAATATTAATTGTGGCCGGGAAACCGACTTTTTCAAG
>CAVHDN010000336.1:0-2473 GCA_963634315.1 Flexilinea sp.
GGTCATGTCTGGAGTTCTCAAAAAGAGTCAGTGGCAATCCCGGCGTGTCGGTGCCTATCACCTTTACCAGCCGTAGCCTGCCCTTGTCGTGTTCCAACTCCAGAATCTTGTTCTGGTATTGTGACAGTATCCACGCATGGTTCTTTGGCAGAAAAGACGGGTGGGCTATGAACGACACGTTTTGGAACGACGACATGCTGCTGTGGTCGGGCAGAGGGGTTATGCCCGATTTGAAACCGTTGTAGGCATCATACCCTATGCCAATGCCGTTCAAGGCATACCAAAGGCCTTCGCCATCATCGCAAATGGCGGTGACGTAGGTTCGGGCATTGACGTTTGGTATATTGTAGCCCAAAGGGACAAAGGAGTAAGCCCGACGGTTGGCTACCACACGTATGAAGCCGTCGTCCTTGGTGCAGAGCCAGATATTCCCGTCGCGATCTTTGTAGATAGAGTTGAATTGTCTCTTGACCACGTCGCCAAGCTCCTTCTTGTTGATCACGGCAATGTTGTTGCCGCTGAGCCGTGCCGTGATGAGGTTTCCGTTTTCCACCATCCAAAGCGTCCCGTCGCGGCTATCCCTGACAATGCCAAACACGCACGATAGCAGTTCGTCGTAGGTTTTCTCATTATGTATCTTTCTGACGTGTCCCTTGCCGTCCATGGCGAAAAGGCCGTCGCCCCATGTGGAGACGACATAACTGCCGTCGCCATTCTGCAACATGCGGAAGGGGCTGTTTCGCAAACCCATGGCAGCCATGGGCGTGAAACGGTTTGTCGCGGAATTGTATTTGCCGAGACCGTGTTCCCACATCATGGCCCACACATTGCCATGGCGGTCCACATACACCTGGTTGGTGCTTGTGCGTCGCACGCCCCTCTTCGACATGTCGTCGCATTGGCGGAGATCGGGCGACAGGCGAAGAAGCGTGCGGTAGGTCCCCACCCAAACGTTGCCTCTGGGGTCAACGGCTATCGACCGAATCTCCACATTGTTGACATCTGCGAAGGGAAGGTTGCTCACCTTGAAAGTGCGCTTGTCGAGAATGGCAAGGCCTTTCGAGGTGCCAATCATATAGAAACGGGAGTTCTCCGCCATAGCCAGCGCATTGTTGCTCGGCAACATCTTAGGGGCGGCAAGATTGGAGCGGAAGGTCTGCAAGTTATAACCGTCGTAGCGGCTCACGCCACCTTTCGTGCCAAGCCAGATGATGCCTTCGTTGTCTTGATACACAAAGTTGGCAACGTTTGACGGCAATTGGGCAGAAAGTTCAAAGTGCCTCACCTGCATGTCGGCTGCAGTTTGCCCCATCGACATCAAGAAGAACAGGCTTGCTGAAATTAATGTAAAGAGAATTCGTGTTGGCTTGTTGTTTATATATGGCATGCTGGTTCGTGTTTCTATAGATAATGCAAAATTAGCTTTTTTTTGAACTAATTGTGTACCAACAATGCAAAAAAGCATGCGATTCTAGCGTAAAAGCGTTGCAATCCTAGCATAAATGCACAAGGGTAATGTTAAATACACGATTTGTGTACATTATTGAATGATATTGTTACCTTTCGTGTCATAAAAAAAACTAACTTTGCGAAAGAAACAAAAAAGCCTATATATACATTTATCATACATGCACATTATGAAGAAACTAATGGTGCTTATAGCCATGGTGGCAACGCTGTTGCCTTTGGCAGCACAGTCGCCCATGGGCGGAGGCGTGTGGAAAGACAACACGGGCAAGCATATCAATGCCCATGGCGGAAGTGTGTTCAACTATAAGGGCACATACTATTGGTATGGCGAGAGCCGCTCCTACGACGGCAAGCCTTACAGTTCGCTCGGCGTGAGGTGCTTCACGTCGAAGAACCTCACCGACTGGACCAACCACGGACTCGTGCTCAGCGTGACCGACGAGGCTGGATGCGACATCGAGGGCGGATGCATCATTGAGCGCCCCAAGGTACTGTACAACACCAAGACCGGGAAGTTCGTGATGTGGTTTCACCTCGAACTGAAAGGCCGCGGCTACGAGGCGGCACGTGCTGCCGTGGCGGTTAGCGACACGCCGTTTGGCCCGTTCCGCTTTGTGCGCTCAGGCCGCGTGAACGCCGGACTCTATCCCATCGGTTTCTGCAAGCCCGACACCACCGACCTCCGCCATCAACTGCTGTTCCCCGAGATGCAAACGTGGTGGACTCCCGAATGGCGCACGCAGATAGAGCGCGGAATGTTCTTCATGCGCGACCTCGACGGCGGACAAATGGCACGCGACATGACCGTGTTCGTGGACGACGACGGCAAGGCTTACCACATATTCTCTTCAGAAGACAACCTGACGATACACATAGCTCAGCTCACCGACGACTATATGCAGCACAACGGCTCGTTTGTACGTGTGGCACCAGGCGGACAAAACGAGGCCCCCACGATATTCAAGAAAGACGGCACCTATTGGATGATTACGAGCGGATGCAC
>CAVHDN010000337.1:0-2470 GCA_963634315.1 Flexilinea sp.
CGATGATGGCGTCGGAAGCGTCGGCGAGCGTCACGTCGTTCTCCGATATCTGTCCCACAGCCTTGTGAATCACGTTCACCTGAATCTTCTCTGTTGACAACTTTATGAACGAGTCGCTCAGAGCCTCGATACTTCCGTCGGTGTCGCCCTTCACAATGAGGTTCAACTCCTTGAACGAGCCGAGGGCTATGCGGTGGCTGATGTCGGCCAGGGTGAGTCGCGTCTGTGTGCGCAGACCCTGCTCGCGCTGCAGCTGCTCGCGCTTGTTGGCTATCTCCCTTGCCTCCTGCTCGCTGTCCATCACGTGGAAGGAGTCACCGGCCGTAGGAGCGCCGTTCAGTCCGAGTATGATGGCTGGCTCTGCAGGTCCTGCCTTCTCCATGCGCTGGTTGCGCTCGTTGAACATGGCCTTTATGCGGCCGTGGTTCGTACCGGCTATCACCACGTCGCCCACCTTGAGCGTACCGTTCGACACAAGCACTGTCGAAACATATCCGCGTCCCTTGTCGAGCGACGACTCAATGATGGAACCCGTACCCTTGCGGTTGGGGTTGGCCTTCAGTTCGAGCATCTCAGCCTCAAGGAGCACCTTTTCGAGCAGTGCGTCAACGCCCATGCCCTTCTTGGCCGATATCTCCTGACACTGATACTTGCCGCCCCAGTCCTCCACGAGGAGGTTCATGTTGGCCAAGTCCTCACGTATCTTGTCGGGATTGGCTCCCGGCTTGTCTATCTTGTTTATGGCAAACACCATCGGCACGTTGGCCGCCTGTGCGTGGGCTATGGCCTCACGTGTGGTGGGCATCACGCTGTCGTCGGCTGCAATGATGATGATGGCAATGTCGGTCACCTGTGCTCCACGGGCACGCATGGCGGTGAATGCCTCGTGGCCAGGGGTGTCGAGGAAGGTGATGTGGCGTCCGTCGCCCAGTGTCACGTTGTAGGCTCCTATGTGCTGCGTTATGCCGCCGGCCTCACCTGCTATGACGTTCGACTTGCGGATGTAGTCGAGCAGCGATGTCTTTCCGTGGTCCACATGACCCATGACGGTCACAATCGGGGCGCGTGGCACGAGGTCGTTCTCGTCGTCCTCCTCTTCGCTTACTGCCTCGCTCACCTCGGCGCTCACATATTCGGTCTTGAAGCCAAACTCCTCGGCCACAAGGTTGATGGTCTCTGCGTCGAGGCGCTGGTTGATGGACACCATTATGCCCACGCTCATGCAGGTACCTATTACCTTGTTCACCGGCACGTTCATCATCGTGGCCAACTCACTCACCGTCACAAACTCGGTGAGCTTGATGGTCTTGCTGCCTGCCATCTCCTCGCGGCGCTCTTCGTTGAGTCGCTCCTGTACGGCATCGCGCTTCTCACGACGATATTTGGCTCCCTTCTTGTTCTGTCCCTTGCTCGTCAGACGTGCCAGGGTCTCCTTCACCTGACGTGCCACATCCTCGTCGCTCACCTCCAATGGCTTGGGCTGGTTGCGGTTCTTGCGGTTGCGCTTTCCGCCGCCGCCCTGCTGCTGACGGTTGTCACCCGGACGATTCACGTTGCCCGGACGGTTCTGCTGTCCGTTGCCGCCCTTGCCCTTGCCTTTCTTGGCTCCTGCACTGGCTTGCTTGGCTGCCGCCTCTATGTCAACACGCTCGTTGCCTATGCGTGCACGTCTCTTGCGCTCGCCGTTGGCTTGTGTGCCGTTTTTCTCCTCACGCTCCTTGCGCTTCTCCTCCTTCGACTTCTTCTTCGGACGGGTGCTCTGGTTCAGTGCGTCGAGGTCTATCTTGCCCAGCACATTCACCTTCGGGGTGAGTTTTGTCTCGCTCTGCAGTGTGAATATCTTCGGTTCTGCCGGTTTTTCTGGTTCCTGTGCGGCTTTATCCTCCTTCTTGGCTTCCGCAGGTTTTTCTGCTTCGGTCGCGGTCTTCGGCTCTGCCGGTTTTTGTTCGGCGGGCTTTTCCTCTGCCTTAGGCTTTTGTTCGGCGGGTTTCGGAGTCTCCACAACCTTCGGCTCTGCCTTCACCTCAGCCACAGTCTCCTTGGCGGGTTCCGTCTTTGCGGGAGCCACCTCTGCGGGCTTCTCCTCTGCCACGGCGGGCTTGCTCTTCACGGGAGTCTCCGCAGGCTTTGGCTCTGGTGCTGCCGACTTGGCCGCAGGCTTGGCGCCCACACTGCTCAAGTCAATCTTGCCCACAGGCTTAAACTGCTGTCTTTTCTCCAACAGTTCCTCGGCCTTGGTCACCTTCTTCTCGGCCTTTTCGGCTTTCTTCTCCTTGGCTTTCTTTGCGAAGAGTTTTTCGGCCTCGTTCTTTACATCCTTGTCTTTCTTGAACTCGCGCACAAGAGCATCATACTGCTCGTCGGAGATTTTGGTGCTAAGGTTGGCATTGTCCTTTATCTCCCCCAAGCTCTTTTTGTTCTTAAGGAAATCAACCGCAGTTTGAAGTCCTATGTTCAGCTCTGTTAATAC
>CAVHDN010000338.1:0-2468 GCA_963634315.1 Flexilinea sp.
CAGCAAGTATGGGGATTAACCCCGTTATACATGGTTTTTGGCTACCGTCTGAAGTAATTTGAACAAAAGCAGACAGCGACGGCAAAACTGTCTGAGACATACAATCGGTATGGGGAACCTGCCGAAATCGTTCTTTGAAACACTGAAACTGTCACGTATAGGCACTATGAGGGCTGTCCGCCAAACATCCACGTTTTGACGGACTATATGTGTAGGCATTAGTTACAGGCAGTTCGTGTAGGTCGGCCATCTGTAGGCGGAGCACGTGACGGCTGTATGATTTCGACTATCTGCATTCTGCACTTGCAATGCGGGCAGATGCCGATTTCCCAGCCCAGTTCTTCACATACCTGCAGATACGACGGCTTCTTCCGTGTCTTGGGAACCGGCGTACCACCGAGCTGGACTTGCACTTTGCGCATCTTGTCCCGATTAGACGGCGAAAGCAATCCATAATGGCGGATGCGTACAAAGGCAGGAGGCAAGATGTGGAGGGAGAACAGGTGCAGAAACTCCACGGCATGCATAGTCATGGTCTTGTGCGTTGCATTCTGTTTGTAGTCCTTCCAGTCGTATGTCACCTGTCCGTCTGCCGTGTAGTCCAAGATGCGTGAGTTGCTGATTGCTACACGGTAGGCATAGCGGCCGATATACTCAAGCACCTGGTTGACGCCTTTTGCAGGAGGACGGCTATAGACCACCCATGCCTTGTCCATGCACTGCTTACGGACATTCTGAGGTATTGCCTCGCCAGTATCTTTCAGAGCCGACGTGAGCATAGCCATGAACTTGGCACGGAATACCTTGCTGAGAGCCTGCACGGGAAAAAGGAAATCCTTCGCCTGTTTGCATCCTTCAAGCGGATGCCATACGCCGTCCTTGTCGACGCCTCCACCGGTAACGATGCAGTGGATGTGGGGATGAAAGAACAGATTGGAGCCCCATGTGTGGAGTATGCTTGTCATGCCTCCCTGCAATCCGCGCGCATCATAGAATTTCTTCAGTGTGTTCCATGCTGCGCGGAACATACAGGAGTAGAATACAGACTGATGTGACATGGCAACGGGATGCAGACGGTCGGGAACGGTGAACACTACATGGAAGTATTTCACTCCCGGCAGTAACTCCTCCTTGCGCATCCGTATCCACACTTCACGTTCCTTGTTCTGGCATTTGGGACAATGACGGTCACGGCAACTGTTGTAACTCACATGCATCTCGCCGCACTCGGGACACACCTCCACATGCCCTCCGAGAACCCTCGTACGGCACACCGCCATTGCAGCAAACGATTTCCTCACTTGCGGGACAACCTTGTGCTTGGCATACAACTCATCGCTCCAGTCGCGGACAATCTGCCCGACTTCGAAACGTGGGCGCATCATTCCAGATTGTGGTCAATGAGACAGATACACTGCCGTTTCTCCACCTTTGCCAGATGCAGATAGATCATGGTTGTTGATACGGATTTATGCCCGAGCCGTTGCTGCACAGTCTGGATGTCCTCGCCGGCATCCAACAGATGGGTGGCATAGGAATGACGCAAGGAATGGGTCGTGTAGGACGTGTCCAATCCGGCCTTGGCCAGCATCTCCTTGAGACGGAAACGGATAAACGAAGGGGTAATCTGTGCATCCTTTCCGAACATCTTGAAGACGAAATTCATGCTCGGATACAGAGAGCGGTAAGCTCTGAGCACCTTGAGGGTACTGGCGGAGATGGGCACAATGCGGTCTTTGCCTCCCTTGCCCTTCTTGATGTGCACCTGGAGGCGGTCGACGTAGATGTCGTTCCACTTCAGGTTGCAGGCTTCAAAAGCGCGGAGCCCACAGTCATAGATTACAGCAAGGAGGGTCTTGGAGTACAAGTCGCACACGTTGAGCAAATGCATGACCTGTTCGGCAGAAAGGATACGGGGGAGCTTTCTCTCGCGTCTAATCTTCGGCAAAGCCAGACCGCACAACTCGGGACAGTCCATGCTTTTGCGATAACATCTCAAGCCATAGACGAAATGCTTGAACTGCGCCTCTGCCGGCATCGGCTTCCGTGAGAGCATGCTTGCCAGATAATCGTCGACATCCTTTTGGGTGAAGTCGTCTGGCTGCTTGCCAATGAACACTACCGCCTTACAAAGCGCGTGACAGTAATCGGTTATAGAACCTAGAGCATAGTGCGCAATCTGCAACTTGCTCCGAAACAAAGAAAAACGATCAGAGATGGCCGGTACCTTCTCTATCGCCACGTCGGAGATTTTCTTCGGCATATCTTATTAGAAGAATTGATGGTGGGCGCCAATAGAACCAGCCCACCGTTGGTTCTTCTATAAGATACTAAAGAAAAAAGAATAACGAATAATAATCAACACGCTATCGGCCCGGAGGCTTTAGCTTTTACGCCGTAGCGGAAATTAGTACAACCGACAAAAGCAATGGCAAAAGTAGGTTACATATATCAGACTCCGCATGACG
>CAVHDN010000339.1:0-2462 GCA_963634315.1 Flexilinea sp.
GCTTGGAAATCTGCACCTACTACACTGCACAGTCACCGGGCTTGCTAGTAGGAGCACTTCTCCGAAGTGCGACCTCCCCAATGCGACCTCCTTAAAAAACAATAAGAACAAACAATCAGAATCGTATGAAACGAACGAAGATAAACAATAATATAATAGGTGCGATGGTGGCACTCGCCGCCTTGGCTTCGCCCATGGCGTTCACCTCATGCACCGATAGCGTCAAGTTTGGCGATGCCTTTCTCGACAAGGCCCCGGGCGGCGACATAAGCGAAGACACCGTGTTCTCCAGCCCAGTCTATACCAAGCAGTTTCTCAATGCCATCTACCGCAAGCAGTATTATGGCCTGACCGTCGGCACGGGCAACGCCCACTGCAACAGCGGTTGGACCGGCAAGTTTGAGGCGCTGACCGACTGCTTCGCCCTCTACTATTCGAGTGCAGTGCCATGGAAGCTCTACTATACAGGCACCAAGCAACCCAACTCCGAAAGCATGATGGACTTCAACCTCGACTACGTGTGGGAGGCGGTGCGCGCCTGCTACAAGCTCTTGGAGCATTTGGACAATGTGCCCGGACTGACAGAGCAGGAAAGGGTGAGCATGAGGGCGCAGGCGAAGTGCCTCATAGCCGCCCGCTATTTCGACCTCTTCCCGTTCTATGGCGGTCTGCCCTTGGTCACAGGCAGCTACTCCGGACTTGACGACTCCTACGACCTGCCACGCGCCACGGCAGAGCAAACCGTGGAGTTCATGGTGAAACTGCTCGACGAGGCAATAGCCGCTCCTGACGCCGACTTCCCCTGGGCCTACGATGAGACCACACTGCAGACCGAGGCCGGTCACTGGACCAAAGCCGGTGCAATGGCCCTCAAAGCCCGCATACTGCAGTTTGCCGCATCGCCCCTCTTCAACAGCGACCAAGGTTTTTATGGAGGCTCTTCGGAGGCTGAACAAAAACTGTTGGTGTGGTATGGCGGCTATAAAGAAGAATACTGGACGCGCTTCAAGGATGCCTGCAAGGCATTTCTCGACAAACTCGACTCCGAAGGCGGCTATGAGTTGGTGGAGGCCATGGGCACACGTCCGCAGGACTACCGCTTGGCTTTCCGCACGGCCTACTTCGACGAGGGCAGCACAGAAATCATACACTCCGTGCACTACATCAACAAAGCCGGCTCGACCTACAACTGGTATTCATGGATAAGCAACGGACGCTCCGTCTATTCCGTCACGCAGGAGTATGTAAATATGTTCCCTTGGAGCGACGGCACTCCCTTCGACTGGGACAAGACCGAAGCCGAAGGCAAGCTCGACCAGATGTTTGTGGTGGGCGACTCGGTCAAGGGCAAGCCTCTGTTGCAGAACGTGCGCCTCACTCGCGACCCACGTCTCTATGAGACAGTGGTGGTGAACAACTCCCTGCCTACGCTCGACTGGACCACAGCGGCCATGACCGGCACGCCCAACGAACTGTGGGTGGGTGGCAGTACCGCCGCACTGAATGCCGATCAGGAGACTGGTAAATATGCCACAGGCTACCGTTGCCTGAAGTACAGCTTCGACGAGTATAGCGGCCACGGACTGCAGTGGGCCACCATACGTCTCTCCGACGTGTATCTCATGTATGCCGAGGCTCTCATACAGACCAACACCAGCGGCGACTTCACCGAGGCCATATCGTGGATAGACAAGGTGAGAGCGCGTGTGGGACTGAAGGGACTGGCGGAGTGCAACCCCGATAAGGACTTGAAGCACGACAAGCAACTGCTCCTCAAGGAACTTCTGCGCGAGCGCGCCTGCGAGCTTGGCTTTGAGAATGCACGCTACATGGACATGGTGCGCTACAAACTGAAAGACGATTTTGAGAAGCCGCTGCACGGCTTGCGTCTTCGGCGACTGGTGAAGAACCCCACCACCGGAGAGTTTGAGGTGTGCGACATGCAGTGGTATACAGCCACCAAAGGGCAAACGTTCACTTGTAGCGACGGTACGAAGGTGAAGATTTCCTACAAGGATGGTGTGCAGCAGCCCACTGTGTTCAAGTATGAGGTGTTTGAACTTCAGAAGGGCAAGCGCATATGGTGGACCCAAGGCTTCGACCCTAAGTGGTATCTCACACCATTCAAGACCACGGAGATAAACAAAGGCTATGGCTTGGTGCAGAACCCCGGGTGGTGATTAGTAGGAGCGCTTCTCCGAAGTGCGCCCCCTAGTAGGAGCATTTCGCCGAAATGCGACCCTGTGCGCCAGTGTGCAGCTTGGAAATCTGCACCTACTACACTGCGCAGTCACCGGGCTTGCTAGTAGGAGCGCCTCTCCGAGGTGCGACCCTGTGCGCCAGTGTGCAGCTTGGAAATCTGCACCTACTATACTGCGCAGTCACTGGGCTTGCTAGTAGGAGCGCCTCTCCGAGGTGCGACCCTGTGCGCCAGTGTGCAGCTTGGAAATCTGCACCTACTA
>CAVHDN010000340.1:0-2452 GCA_963634315.1 Flexilinea sp.
CGTTACAGCAAAGTGTTACGGCGGTGATGTGAGTCGCAAGCGAAAACTGTTGGAGAAACAAAAGCGCGGAAAGAAGCGCATGAAGCAGATAGGCAACGTGGAGGTGCCGCAAAAGGCTTTCCTCGCTGTACTCAAGCTTGACTGAAAGCACTCAAGGTTGCATTACAATAAAAGGAAGGAGGACTACGGATGGCTAACATCACAGGAATGACCACACGTGATGTGGCACGCGAATTGGCCCGCAGGTACAGCACCATGACTCACGACGAGCTTGATGAGTTGGAAAGTGTGCTTGTGCCAATGAAATTCCAGCGCGGCGAAATAATCTTGGCCGAAGGTGAGGTGTCGAAAGACATATACTGGGTGGCAAAAGGACTGGTGCGACTGTTCTATGAGAAAAACGGCAAAGAGCTTACAGAGCATCTGGCCGCTGAAAACAACATAGTGATGAGCATTGAAAGCCTTTTTCGTGAAAAGCCGACCCACCTGCAGATAATGGCCGTCGAGCCTACGCTAGTCTTTGCCTTGCCGCGTTTGCAATTGGAACGCAAGGCAATACGTAGCGTGAACATACAGATGCTCTATCGTAAGATTTTGGAAGAGTCACTCATACGCAGCCAAGTGCATGCCGACATGATGCGCTTCGAATCAGCGAAAAGCCGATATGAGCGTTTCGTCAAGCTGCATCCGCAGCTCGTTCTTCGTGCTCCATTGGTTTATGTGGCCAGTTTCTTACAGATGACTCCCGAAACATTGAGCCGTGTACGTGCTTCTGCCCTTATAGACGGCGACTGAGTGCGTCAGAACAAAATCTGACTTGAGGAGACATTAGTAGTCTTTCGACTACTTGCTCATTCCAAAAAACAAAACAGGGACAATAGAAAAACCGTGTGACTGCAGTAACCTATCGTTGCTCTAACAATCACACGGCTTTTACCTTTTATGAGCTAAAAGCTTTATTCCGGCTTCATATTTGTATAAACGTTCTGTACATCATCGTCATCCTCAAGCATGTCAACCATCTTGTCTATGGTCTCCCTCTGCTCGGTTGTCACCTCTTTTAGGTCGTTGGGTATGCGTGTGAACTCCGCTCCGGTTATTTCCAGCCCCATGCCTTCAAGGTGCTTCTGTATGTCGCTGAAGCTTGTCGGCTCACCGTAGATGGTAATCTCGCCAGACTCTTCGTCTTCATCGTAGTCCTCGTCAACACCATAGTCTATGAATTCCAATATGAGGTCATCCATGTCAAGTCCGTCTTTCTTCTTGAATGTGAACACGCACTTATGGTCGAAAAGGAAAGAAAGCGACCCCTGGGTGCCTAGGTTGCCGCTAAACTTGTTGAACACAGCACGCACATTGGCCACGGTTCTTGTGGTGTTGTCGGTGGCAGCATCTACAAAGATGGCTATTCCGTGTGGGCCATATCCCTCATAAGTAACCTCCTTAAAGTCCTTTTGGTCTTTGCCCATTGCGTTTTTTATGGCACGTTCTACATTGGCGTTGGGCATGTTCTCACGCTTTGCGGTCTGCATTATAGCCCTAAGGTGCGGATTGTTGTCGGGGTCAGGACCACCCGCCTTTACGGCTATTGCTATCTGTTTGCCAATCTTTGTGAACGTACGGGCCATGTGCCCCCATCTTTTCAGCTTTGTCGCTTTCCTGTATTCAAATGCTCTTCCCATTGGAGTGTTTATTAGCGGAGCTCAGCTCCTAATTTTGTTTTTAAATTTGTTGTCAATTTACTCATCAGAGCGTCGATTTGCTTGTCGTTGAGGGTCTTTGTTTCGTCTTGAAGTACGAAGTTTACTGCATAACTCTTCTTTCCAACCGGCAGATTCTTTCCCTCATATACATCAAACAGCTCTACCTTCTTAAGCAGTTTCTTCTCTGTCTGCCGTGCAATGGTCTCTATCTGCTCAAACTCAACGCTGTTGTCAACAAGCAGGGCAAGGTCGCGGCTCACAGCTGGATATTTGCTTATCTCACTGTAAAGTACCTGCGTCTTGCGCACTGCCTTCATCAAAGCTGTCCAGCTCAGCTCCGCATAATATACGGGATGGTCTATGTCAGCTTCTTTCAGGACCTTTTTGCTTAATATGCCGAACTCACCAAGTGTCTTGCCGCCACGGTTCTCTATCCTTATGCCATAGGAGAAAATGTCGTTGTCGCTTTTCTTGCGTATTGTGGCTTCGCGAGGCAGACCAATACGACGGAACACATTTTCAACATATGCAACCAGTTCATAGCAGGAACTCTCCTCATTGGGATGCGCCCAACTGCCTTCCACACGTTTGCCCGTCACCCACAAGGCCAAGTGGTAGTCCTCTGAGTATGCATCCATAGGGCTGTCGGGATTTTTCTTTTCAGGCGAGAAGTGATACACATTGCCAAACTCATAGAACCTTAGGTTCGAACTTTTGCGCTTAGAGTTGTGCTCTACGCTCTCCAAGCC
>CAVHDN010000341.1:0-2448 GCA_963634315.1 Flexilinea sp.
GTACATGACCTCGACAACTGCCAACAACGGCACTTGCACCATAACAATATACTTCAAGCAGGGTTCCGACCCCAATATGGCTGTGGTGAATGTGCAGAACCGTGTGGCTTCGGCTCAGGGGTTATTGCCTGCCGAAGTGACAAAAAGCGGAGTGACGGTGCGCAAGACACAAAACTCCAACTTGAAGTTTATTACATTATACAGTCCCGATGGTCGATATGACTCAAAGACATTGACCAACTACATGAAAATCAACATCGAGCCACGACTGTCGCGCATAGCCGGCGTTGGCGAGGTGAACGTGTTTGGTGCCGACTATGCTCTGCGCATATGGCTCAATCCTATCAAGATGCACGCCTACGGGCTGGTGCCTGCCGATATAGACAACGCCTTGGCGGCGCAAAACATTGAGTCGCCTATGGGAGTTTTGGCTGCGGAGTCGGACAATACGTTTCAGTATGTTCTGAAATATCGCGGACGCTACAGCGATGCAAGCGAGTTCCGCAACATTGTAATTAAAGCCTCTGCCGATGGCGGTGTGTTGCGACTTGGCGATGTGGCACGTGTGGAGTTGGGAACAGTTGACTACAACATGAAGAGCACAACCAACGGCAAACCCGGTGCGTCGGCAAGCATCACGCAAACTGCAGGCACTAATGCCAACGACATTGTCAAACAAATAGACAAGGTGGAGGATGATGTGCGACGGTCGCTGCCAGATGGTATGGTGCTTGAAGACCAGACGAGCGTGATGGACTTTCTGAATGCCTCTATGCGCAACGTAGCGGAGACGCTTGTCATTGCCCTCGTGCTTGTGGTTATAGTCGTGTTTGTGTTTCTGCGTGACTGGCGGTCAATGGCAATACCTGTCATTGCCATTCTTGTGTCGCTCATCGGCACGTTTGCCTTTATGTATGCCGCAGGGGTCAGTCTTAATCTGCTCACGCTCTTTGCCCTCGTGCTCGTCATAGGCACGGTCGTTGATGACTCAATCGTAGTGGTCGAGGCTGTCCAGACAAAGCTCAGCCAAGGTTGCGAGAGTGGCTTTCTGGCCACGGTGGAAGCAATGAAAGACTTGAAGTCGGCACTCGTTATCACTACCATAGTCTTCATGGCGGTGTTCTTGCCCGTGAGTTTCACAAGCGGAACAACGGGCGTGTTCTATAAGGAATTTGGATTGACGATGGCTGCCGCTGTGGCCATATCCTTATTCAATGCCTTGACGCTGTGCCCCGCCCTAAGTGCCTTGGTTCTGAAGAGAAAGGCAATGCAAGTTGAAAACAAACGGAACAAATGGCGGCGTGTCTATATGCGCACTATACTGGAGCTGGTAAAGCACCGCAAAATTGCCATGCTGCCATTGGCTTTCTCCTTTGTCGTATTAGCCATTATGATTGCCACTACCAAGACGAGCCTTGTGCCGCAAGAGGATATGGGCACTATCGATGTGAATGTGCAGTGCCGTCCGGGATATAGTCTTGCGCAGACGGGCAAGGTGATGGACCAAGTGGAGGCTGTGGTGAAAGACATTCCGCAAATCAAGATACACACGCGCATCGACGGACGCGATGCGCAGCAGAACCAGACATCATCGGCAGGATTTCTGTCGGTCCGTTTGAAGAATTGGTCAGAGCGAACAGGGCGTGCCGACAACATAGACAGTGTGGTGAACGAGATATACCGCCGCACTGCCTTTATCAAGGAAGCCGATGTCAACTGCGCCACGCTGCCCACCATACGCGGTTATGGTTCGGCAAGCGGTTTTGAACTTTATGTGCAGAACCGTTCAGGCGAAGACTTCAAGGCACTTTCCGTTGTTGCGCGGAATTTTGCAGAAGCCTTACGCAAGCGTCCAGAAATAGGCAAGGCGCACTACACATTCAACATGGACTATCCGCAGTATTCGGTGGAGGTGGATGCCGCACGGTGCATGATGAAGAACGTGTCGCCCAAGGATGTGCTCACCACCATGTCGGCCTACATAGGCGGCGACTATGCATCTAACATCAACAAATACACCAAGCTCTATCGTGTGATGGTGCAATCGGAAGCCACTGGCAGACTCAATGAAAGGGCGTTAGACAACATGTTTGTGAGAAGTGCCGACGGAACAATGTCACCATTGAGTGAGTTTGTCACGCTCAAGAAGGTGAACGGCGCCGAATACCTTACCCACTTCAACCTCTTTCCTGCCATCCGCATAAACGGAACGGCCGCAGGCGGCTATAGTTCAGGACAAGCCATTCAGGCTATAAGCGAAGTGGCTGCACAAACGCTGCCCAATGGCTATGGCTACGAACTTGGCGGACTGTCGCGCGAGGAGCAGTCGCAAGGCAATGCCACCATCGTGATATTGGCGATAAGCATTGTGTTTGTCTACATCATACTTAGCTGCCTTTATGAAAGTCTGCTCATTCCGTTTGCCGTTATCCTTGTCGTTCCGTTCGG
>CAVHDN010000342.1:0-2440 GCA_963634315.1 Flexilinea sp.
AGTTGTCGTGGCGTATGTATCCGGCGTGTCCGTCGATGCTGTTGGTCTTCACACCTTCCGGCAACGACAGCACCTTGTTGCTCACGTATGTGAGGTTGAGGTTCACATCCCAACGCAGGCTCTTGGTGAGGACTGGTGTGGTATTGAGCACAAACTCCACACCCTGGTTGCGCATGTCACCCATGTTCACATACTGGCTTGTGTAGCCGATAGACGGTGTGGTACTCAGCGCAAACAGCATGTCGGATGTCTTGCGGTAGAACAAGTCAATTGATCCGCTCAGGCGGTTCTTGAGCAAGTCGAACTCAACGCCCACGTTCCAGTTGGTGTTGGTCTCCCATGTGATGTCGTCAGTTCCTTTCTGTCGCCACTGGTAGCCAGGTTCGCCGGCGTTGTCCTTGATGTTGTATGTGTCGGTGTAGAGGAACTCGCCGATGTTGTCGTTGCCCTGTGAGCCTACTGACGCCTTGACGCGCAGATTGTCGATCCAGCTGACGTTGAACCACTTCTCCTTTGAGATGACCCATGAAAGTCCGCCTGACCAGAAGTTACCCCAGCGGTGCTTCTTGGAAAAGCGTGACGATGCGTCGCGGCGGAACGATACCGAAGCATAGTAAGTGTCGTCGTAGTCGTACATACCACGGAAGAAGTAACCCTCGTTGTTGTAGCGTGTAGAGTAAGACGAAGGATAATTCTTTTGCAGCAGCTGGTCGATTTCGCTGGCACCGTCGATACCGAAGTTCTTGCCCGACATGCTCATGTCAGAATACTTGTAGTTGTAGTATTCATGTCCGATCAGTCCGCTTACGGTGTGCTTGCCGAAGTCGTGGTTGTAGTTCAAGAGTTGCTGCAGGTTGTAAGAGTAAATCTTGTAGTCGCCCTTCGACAGGTAACCGTTGTTGGACGAATCAGTGTAGTGGTCTACAAACGGTGAGCTTGAGTAGTCGTAGCGCTTGTCGTTGTTGTATGTGTTGGCATTGAGCGTCAGCGTGAGGTCGGACGTGATGATGAAGTCGGCCGTGCCGTTCACGGTGAAGTCAGTAACATTATACCTTGTGCTTGTATACTTGTTGTCGAAGATACAGTTGCCGCCCACGCCGCCAGCGCGGCTCAGGTTATAGAGTCGGGCAAAGTCGTACATTGGCTCGCCATACTCGTCTATCATGATGTTCTTGTCGGCGTCGCGGTAGTAGACTGGATAAATTGGAGCCAACGTCTTGATGGTGCTCCAGATGGTTCCGGTACCGATGGTTCCCTCTGACGTTTGTGCGTATTTATAGTGTGTGTAGCTCACGTTGGCGCCGAGACGCAACCACTTCTTGGCCTGGTAGTTGAGCTTGGCGCGTGCCGTGATTCGGTTCTCGTTTGAGCCAAGTTGGATACCGTCCTGATTGAGGTAGCCGAGTGACGTGTAATAGTTTACCTTGTCCGTCGCACCTGTGGCCGAAGCATTGTATTCTTGGCGCAATCCGGTGCGCAGTCCCTCTTTGGCCCAGTCGTCCGGCTGCAGCCACAGTTCCTGGTTGCCATATTTGTACAGAGCGCCCAGGGTAGCGTTGGGATTCATTGTTCCGTCTTGCTGAATGAACTGTTCGCCCTCTGGTACGGTGTAAACCATGTAGCCCGGGCCCTTGCCCGATGCTGAGTTCATGAGGTCGCTGTTGGCCTTGAGCCATGCGTCGTTGGCGGAGAGAGCTCCACCGTCGTTTTCAGCACTCACGTAAGAGTTGTACAGCATCTTGTAGTAGGTCTCGTAGAAACCGCGGGCATCCAGCTTTTCATAGTCTCTCAGACCGTTAGTGTTCCATCCCCACTTGGCATCGACCTTGATTTTGGCTTGTCCGCCTGCTTTGCCGCTCTTTGTTGTTATCATGATCACACCGTTGGCACCACGCGCACCGTAGAGAGCGTTAGATGCAGCGTCTTTCAGCACTGTCATCGACTCGATGTCGGAACTGTTTAAGGTGTTGAGGTTGCCGTCGTAAGGCATACCGTCGAGGATGATGAGCGGTTGCGTGTCAGACGATATTGAACCTACGCCGCGTATCGTGATCTGCGGCGAAGAGCCTATCTGCGATGAAGAGTTGTTGAGTTGCACGCCGGCCACGCGTCCGGCCAGTGCCTGTGCAGGGTTAGTGACTTGCACCTGCTCCAGCTCTTCGCTCTTCATCACGCCTGCCGAGCCGGTGAAAGCCTCGCGCTTCATCTTACCGAAAGCCACGACCACGACCTCATCGGTGGTTGTGCTCTCGTCGGCCATGACGACCTTTATCTGTTGCCGGTTGCCCACCTTCACATTCTGTGCGGTGAATCCGACGTATGAGAACTGCAGCGTGGCACTGCTGTTCTTTACATTGATTGAGAACGTGCCGTTGGCATCAGTAATGGCACCGTTGGTGGAATTGCCCACTTCCTTGACACTTACTCCTATCAGCGGTTC
>CAVHDN010000343.1:0-2422 GCA_963634315.1 Flexilinea sp.
CGTAAAAGCAGACGTGTGTTCCGTGCCATCGCCAGAATAAACGCCTTTACCGAAATCGATGCCCTCAACGGTAGATGCCACGACCACACCGTCCGTGATGGGGGTGTAAGTGCCGTGCACCACCTGTGCATCGTAGGCCTGCACCACCTGCGCCGAAGCCGACAAGCAGGCGAGCGAAGCCATAAGTAAACTTAACCTTTTCTTCATAATCTCATCTTTTTAGTTTTTATATCTATTCGTCTTTATCATCTTGCTATGACCTTTTGGGTCTTCACAGTGCCGTCAGCATATACATTACGCTTGATGGACACACCCTTGGCACCAGCCTGCAGACGCTCGCCGCCCAGAGAGAAGTACTCGGTGCGCACGACGTTCTTGCCATTAGCTCCGTCGGTCACATTCTTTATGCCAGTGGCAGTGCCATTGAGGAACACGCGCTGCATAACTATGTTGTTGAGACTGACCTTCACATGCTCTTCCCAATCGAGCAGATAGTACTCGCCATCTATCAAGCGTGAAGAGTTGACAGAGTATTTAGTGTTCTTCTTGAGCGAGACATTAACCTCGTTCTGTATCTTGTTGCCGTCCTTGTCAAAAAGAACCATATAGGTATCGACATTGCCATTCTCAACACCGCCCTCGTTTCTCATATAGAATACAGCAATCTTACCGTCGCCTGCATCCTGTACGCTTGAGTAAGAGTAAGAATCGGTGTTCTGCACCTCAACAATAGCCTTGCCGTTGGCTCCCCAAAGAAGTTCACCGTCGAGCGACATCTTCTGCATGTAGATGCCCTGATAACCTTGTGAAGCCTGGTTGAACACTCTATAGACAAAGTAGATTGCCTTGTCGTCTTTATCGTAATAGATGTTAGGAACATCGCGCGAGTTGTCGGTGTCGTGGCTAATGATGGTTCCCTCCTCACCAGTGGAGAAGCCATAAGTGCCATCGTTCATTATGTAAGAGATGCGGTTCTCGTAAGAAGCGTCTTGAGCATCTCTCCAATATACGAACATACCGTTGTCGGGAGCCTCACTCACACCCATCTGCACCCATACAGGTATGGACGTGAAGCCTCCTCTATACACGGGAACATCCTCGTCCCACACCGTTGAGCCGTCAAAGTCGATGAGGTTGGCAATCAGGTCATTGTTGGAGCCTTTAGCATAGACGAGCAAGGTCTGCGAAGAGCCAGCGTCAACGACATAGGGGAAGCTAAGACTGTTCGACTTGTCGGAGAAGCGCAAGATGTCGTCCCATGCATCAGTACCGTCGGCCTTCAGCTTCTCCAACTGCACACGACCGAAGTTGGTAGTGAGCTCGTAAGGCTCATAAGCGAACACATAGCCGCCGTCTTCAGAGCAAGCCATGGTCATTCCGGCAACATTGCTCGATGCGTCAACACCCTTGAGTGATTTGCTCCACAGCACGTCACCCTTCTCGTTCACCTTATATATAGTGTAGCCCTCATTGCCGGAGCGGAAGTCGGACACAGCTATTATGGCGTTGCCGTCGTTGTCTATCATGAGGTGCTTGTTCACCTTGGTGAAAGAGATGTTCGGCTCAGCCGACAACAACTTGGCAGTATCGGGAAACAGTTTCACACCATCCTTGTCAAGTATCTGCAAGCGCATGCTTATAGTGCCTTTATAGGGTATCTGCATGAACACATAGGTTATGCCGTTGTTGTTGGTCTGCAGCTCATAACCATAGTTCTCCGTACTATCAGGGTTAATTTGGTTATTCTCTGCAAAGTCGGTTGACCACTGTGCCATTGAAGGCAGAGCCATAGCCAGAGCAGTGAACATGCTTAGTAAAGTCTTCTTCATAAATAATAGTCTCCTTTCTTTTATCGTTATTTTATTTCATTATCACCTTTTTGCTTCCGTTCTTGTCTTTCACCACATACAAACCGTGAGCGTTGACCTTGCTGACCTTGCGCCCGTCGAGAGTGTAGAGGACAGAGTTGGTTGAGGTATTGCCAGCTTCCACGTTGTCAATGCCAGCTGCAAGAACATCAACCGTAAAGAACGATCGCACGCCAAAGCCATTAACCGTATAGAACTGGTCTATGAGTTTGCCTGTGCCGCTATGCACCACGAGACCGCCCTTGCCCTTCTCGAGCATACCGTCGCCATAGGCATCGAGCACCTCAAGGCAATAGGTCTTGCCATCCTCAACGGAGGCTGTCTCATCGTAGGTGGCAACCTTGCCATCCTCGTAAGGACCGAACTCATGCACTATGTTACCGTCGGCATCCTTGAGGAGGAAACGGTTCTGCGACGCACACTCGTCGGTGAGGAACTGTATCTTTACGGTATCCGACGACACTGCGGGCTTTTGGAAACCACCGCTAAGTGTGTCGCGCTCCACATCCTTGCCGTTGAGTTGGGTCAGCACAATGCTGTACTTGGTCTTGCCC
>CAVHDN010000344.1:0-2397 GCA_963634315.1 Flexilinea sp.
GTTCACCATAGTGTTCACCAAAGCCGACAAGTTGGGCTCGAGCAAGACTGGTGCAGCTGTGCAGGCTTACAAGAAAGTGTTGGCCGAGACATGGGAGGAGATGCCGCCCATGTTTGTGACCTCTGCGGAAAACAAGACAGGGCGCGACGAGCTGCTTGACTACATCGACTCCATAAACAAATCACTGAAGGAGACCAATGGCTAAGAATGTGCCCATCCTTGACGTACAAGGGCTCAGCAAGTCGTTTGGCGCGTTGAGGCTTTTCGACGACATCAGTCTCAGCATTTCCGAGGGACAAAAGGTGGGATTGATAGCTCGCAACGGCACAGGCAAATCCACCCTGCTCTCCATCATAGCCGGCAAGGAAGGAGCCGACAAAGGTGAGATAGTATTCCGCCGTGACCTCAAGGTGGGTTTCCTTGAACAGTCGCCCGCGTTTGACGCCAACGAGTCAGTGCTCGACGCTTGCTTCAACCATAAAGGCGAGGCTGAAAAAGTGCTCAAGGCAAAACAGATACTCACCAAGCTGAAAATAACCGACCTCGGACAGCTAATGGGACAGCTTAGCGGCGGGCAACGCAAGCGTGTGGCCTTAGCCAATGTTCTGATAACAGAGCCTGACCTTCTCATACTTGACGAGCCGACCAACCACCTTGACCTTGAGATGATAGAGTGGCTTGAGGGCTTCCTCGCCCGAGGCAACAAGACTCTGCTCATGGTCACCCATGACCGTTTTTTCCTCGACCGCGTGTGCAGCGTGATAATGGAGCTTGACGACCGCACCATCTACACCTACCGCGGCAACTATAGCTACTATCTCGAGAAACGGCAGGAGCGCATTGACGCACGCCGCTCGGAGATAGCACGCGCCAACAACCTCTACCGAACCGAACTAGAGTGGATGCGCCGCATGCCACAGGCGCGTGGACATAAGGCTAAGTATCGCGAAGATGCGTTCTACGAACTGGAGCGCGTGGCCAAGCAGCGTGTTGAGGAGCGGCAGATTAGGCTTAAGGCCAGCAATGTCTATATAGGTAGCAAGATTTTCGAGTGCCAATACATATCGAAGGCTTTCGGCGAGGAGCACATCATAATGAAGGACTTCTACTACAACTTCGCGCGCTTCGAGAAGATGGGCATCGTCGGCAACAACGGCACTGGCAAATCAACGTTTGTCAAGATGCTACTCGGCCAGGTGCAGCCCGATGAGGGGCGCATAGTAGTAGGCGACACGGTGCGCTTCGGCTATTTCTCGCAAGACGGGTTGAAGTTTGACGACAGTCAGAAGGTGATAGACGTAATCACGAACATTGCCGACTACATTGACCTTGGAGGCGGACGGCACATGACAGCTTCGCAGTTTCTGCAGTATTTCATGTTCACGCCCGAACAGCAACACAACTACGTGTATAAACTGAGCGGAGGCGAGCGGCGCAAGCTCTACCTCTGCACGGTGTTGATGAAGAACCCCAATTTCCTTGTACTTGACGAACCCACCAACGACCTCGACATAGTAACCTTGCAGGTGCTGGAGGAATATTTGGCCGACTTCCCCGGCTGCGTCATCGTGGTGAGCCACGACCGCTACTTCATGGACAAGGTGGTTGACCATCTGCTCGTGTTCAACGGTCAGGGACAAATAAAGGACTTCCCTGGCAACTACACCCAATATAGGGAATGGAACGCTCTGGAGACTAAGAAGGAAGCTACCACAACCGCCAAGCCGCAGACCGTCAAGGCAGAACACAGGAGTCAGCACAGCGAGGCACGCCGCCGCATGACCTACAAGGAAAAGATGGAATATGCCCAGTTGGAAAAAGATATAGCCGCCCTTGAAGCCGAACAGAGGCTTTTGGAGGAAGCCCTTTGCAGCGGCACGCTCAGCGTGGAGGAACTTACGGAAAAGAGCAAACGGCTGCCGCAGTTGCACGATGAGCTTGACGAGAAGAGCATGCGCTGGCTCGAACTGAGTGAGATAGAGGCATAACACTGACAGATAGACATGAACCAACAATATCCTTCACACCTGTTGGAGAAAGCCGTGGGCGAATTCTCCCGACTGCCTGGCATAGGTCGCAAGACGGCTCTTCGTCTTGTACTCTTCCTGCTGCGTCAGGAAAAGGGCGATGTGGAAAGGTTTGCCCAGACAGTGGCCGAGATGAGGCGCGACATTAAGTTCTGTTCGGTGTGCCACAACGTGAGCGACACTGACATTTGCCCAATATGCTCCAATGAGAGGCGCGACAAGGCCACAGTGTGTGTGGTGGAGAACGTACAGGACGTGATGGCTGTGGAGAACACCCAGCAATACAATGGTCTGTATCATGTGTTGGGAGGAGTCATATCGCCAATGGACGGCATTGGCCCCACCGACATAGAGATAGACTCTTTGGTGG
>CAVHDN010000345.1:0-2392 GCA_963634315.1 Flexilinea sp.
CCTATCATGGGACGAGTGACAATCAACGGAACTATCGCACAGTTCAGTTGCAAGCTGAGCGTGACCAAGGCGATATGGGATGCCAAGGGCAACAGAGCCAAAGGCAGAAGCAAGGAAGCCAATGAGGTGAACTTTGCGCTTGATAACATCAAGGCTCAAATCGCTAAGCATTACCAACGGCTTTCCGACCGTGAGGCGTTCGTTACCGCTGAAATGGTGAGAAACGCATATCAAGGCATAGGTACGGAGTATGAGACATTACTCAGAGCTTTTGACAAGGAGAACGCAGCCTTTGCCCAACGCGTGGGAAAAGACCGAGCTGTCCGAACCTACCGCAAGTATCTGACGGTAAGAAAGTACGTTGCCGAGTTCATCAAATTTCAGTACAAGCGCAGCGATATGTCCATGAATGAGCTTACCGAGGAGTTCATCCGTGATTTTTGTCTGTATTTGAAGAATGTCATTGGACTCACGCAATCTACCATTTGGATATACTCCATACCATTGAAGCATATCGTCACGGCAGCACACTACAACGGCAAGATACAGAGAAATCCGTTTGCCATGTACCACGTTGACCCAGACCACAAGGAGCGTGAGTTCTTGACAGAGGAAGAATTGGACATATTTGCAGGAATAGAGTTGGAAAATCCCAACTTTGCTTTTGCGAGAGACTTGTTTATGTTTGGTTGTTGGACAGGTATCTCTTTCGTTGACATCAAGAATCTTACAGAGGACAATGTTGCCATTATAAGTGGGTCTCCATGGATAGTTTCTCAGCGTCAAAAGACAGGCGTACCATTCAAAATTAAACTGATAGATGCAGCCATACAGATAATTGAACGTTACAAGCCATTGAGAAAAGATATGCACTTGTTTAATATTGGCTCACTTGACATGGTAAACAAGCGTATAAAGAAAGTGGCAAAAATGTGTGGCATCAAGAAGCGAATTTCATTTCATGTAAGCCGGCATTCGTTCGCAGTTTTGGCTTTAAACTACGGTATGCCGATAGAGAGTGTAAGCAAGATACTGGGACATACGGACATCGCCACAACACAAATTTACGCAAAGGTGACAAGTACTAAATTGGAGCATGACATATCAGCTTTTGAAAGTCGAATCAAGGGGCATATGCCGACAATGGGGGGAATGGCATGAAAAGGACTGTAATCACCGTGGACGGAAATGGAATGTTATCCATTCCGTCCAACTTGCAAGACTTGTGGATGAGTGAGGGTGAATTGGTTGATATGCTTCATGTCACCGCCATGAAACTCCATGCTGTGATAAGGTCAATATACAAGGATGGTTTATTGACGGTGTCGGAAGTCCAACAGAAACAGGAAACTTCCAATGGCATTTGGCAAACGTTGTATGGCTTTCCGATGATTGTTGCCCTTTGCTTCCGTATAAACTCATACGGGGCAGCTCGGTTTCGTGCCACCATCTTCAAGAGATTGTACGGGGCAAAAGAGAAAAGTAGTGTCATTATCCTACAACTCAATAGAAGAACAACCGCCTTTAGTTGAATGTCCTCTTGCTTGTTTGTTGGCTTGGCGCTGTCGTACTGTCGTGAATAAGTACTGAAGCATAAGCATGACATTCTTACTTGTAGGGGGATGAGTTCTGTTCATAAAAATGACGGACAAAACACCCCTTATTTTTGTTGAATTGTTGAATATGATGAAAGAAGTATTGAACATCAGGCATTTACGGCTCAACATATTCTCAACAAATCTCTCAACAAAAGAAAGATAATGTTGAAAAGAGAAAACCATGAACACCATTCCTTTCTTTCTTTTTTGCCCAGTAATTTGTTGTGTAGAGCTATTTGTTGAGAGTTTGTTGAGGGTATAAGTGGTTGGTTCTCATAAAGATAACACCTATCTTCAACAATTCAACGTTTTACATGCCCTCACTTGGTACGCTGTAAAATGTGCTTGTGGATTAATTGGCAACCGCTCTATTCTCCGAAATGGTTGCAGCAACGTTCCTTGGAGGCTTTGCGCCTCCAGCCACTTGGGCGAACCTCCGCAGTGTTTTAGCATGGCATTAGATTTATGCAGACTATACCGAGGACACACAGCACACATAACACACTCGGCATAGTTCACAAAGGAAATCAACAACACACAACTGAAACACTTGGCAAGTTTCACACTGAAAATATCACCTTTTCCTTTGCAAACTCCATGTACAAAGCAGCTTGTGTCTGTGACCTTGTTCTTTCAATGTGGCAGCTTTGATGTTTGGCGCAAATTGAGAGAATTAAGGTCTGCAACCTTGGGCATGGAAAGCCGAAAGGCAAATATCTCGTCTTTTGTTCTTAGAGGAGGGAGCGAGGTTATGTTTTGGGAACCCCAAAACGCCTCGCTCCACCATGAGGGCG
>CAVHDN010000346.1:0-2389 GCA_963634315.1 Flexilinea sp.
GGTGCCATGCGTGACCGTTCTGCCGCAATGTATGCGGCCACATCGTCGGCCGTGGCCAACTTGTCGTTCAGCTGTATGGCTGTTTCACGTCCGTCGTTAGCCTCCTTGTCGTCACCTCCACGCTGCGACTTTCCCTCACTTTTCAGCGGTTTGCCTATGTAGATGTAAGACACCGCCGACTTCTTGGTTAGCCTTTCCAGTTCCGTGCCTTGTGGCACTTGGTACTTCACCTTCACCTGTACCTCTCTCATGTGGGTCACAATCATGAAGAAGAACAAGGCAGTGAATATCAAGTCAGACAGAGATGCGGTGTTCAGCCCCGGCACCTCATGGTCTCGTCTTGTGAACATCCGGCTACTCATTGGCCACCTCCCCGCCATTGTCTGGCTCTGCTTCCGATATTCGTTGTGGGTAATAGGTGCAAACAGCCTCCTTTTCCTCAGGAGTACATTCGGCAAAAGCGTGGCCGAAGCGAGACTGCGCCAGTTGGTTGCGCAGTCGGTTGTAGGCCGCCACTATGGCGTTTTGCATCTTGAAATAGGCATCATAGCTTGTGTTGGCTGAGGCTTTTACCGAGATGATGTGCTTGTCGGTTATGGAGCAACGGCCAAGCAACGGAATGTTGCACGTGTGTTTTTCAGGCATGCTCACGCTGTTCGCCTTGTTTTCCACAAAGGCTTCCACCTTCGTTGACAGTTCTTTCAGCCCCACGACCTTGCCGTCGCAACGGAGAACATCGCTGTCGTCCAGGCTTATGTTCAACACATTACGCTGCTTTACGTCCACTTCACGCTCCTCCTCAGGTTGGGGCGGTGGAGGCAGACGTCGCAGAAGTCCCTTGTCGGTGTCCATCGAGGTGGTGACGAGAAAGAACGTCAGCAGCATGAACGAGATGTCTGCCGTTGATGTGGTGTTGAGTTGCGGAACGTTATGCCGCCTGCGTCTGCCAAACATTGTCAGTTGCCTCCTTTCCTTTGAGCCTTCCTGTTGCGCCCTGACAAGCCGTAGCCCACAGCCAAAGCGGCCACTACGAGCAGCACGCCAGACGTGTTGATGAACATGTCGGTGGTTTTCAGCCAGAATGTGTCGGTGTATTTCGTTCCGTTAATGCCCAGAGGCTCTGCCGAACCAACGGCGAAGGTCACTGCGAGTGTGCCTACGAGCAGCAACCCCACACCACGCGCTATCTTCGCCGCCGGCACTCCGTTGACCACCCGCTCCGCTTTGTTTCTCATGCGTGTCCCCCTTGCAAGCGCGACTAAGGCCACCACTACAGCTATGGCCACAAGCAAATAGACATAGCAGAGCAAGAGGTCAGTGAGGATGGGAGCGTTGAAGTTGGCGTCGTCGTCAAACGGGGTGTCGTAGCCCACCATGAAAAAGGCAGCAAAGAGCACTGCCGTTACCACTATGATGGTCAGTAGCACGCGCCCTGCAAGCTTGTCGGCAGTCATGTTACGTAGTTTTTCAACCACTCTCTTAATCATTGTGTGTCAGTTTATACCTCATTATGGTGTCAAGAAGCGTGATGGCCGACTCCTCCATTTGCGAGGTTATGTGCTCTATCTTCGACACTATGTAGTTGTAGAACACCTGCAGGATGAGGGCCACTATGATACCGAAGATGGTTGTGATGAGGGCCACCTTCATGCCCGAGGCCACGATGGTGGGACTAATGTCGCCTGCCGTGCGTATCTGTTCAAAGGCCATGACCATGCCGATTACCGTGCCAAGGAAGCCAAGAGACGGAGCCATGGTGATGAACAGCGTTATCCATGAGCATCCCTTCTCCATATTGGCCGACTGCACAGAGCCATAGGCCACGATGGAACGCTCAATGTTGTCCATCCCCTCGCCTATTCGCGTCAAGCCTTGATAGCAGATGGAGGCCACAGGACCGCGCGTCTCGCGGCACAGTTCCTTTGCCCCCTCTATGTCGCCGGCCTCCACTCGCGCCGATATGTCGCCCATGAACTTCTTTGCATTGATTTCCGAAAGCGTAAGATAGATTATCCTTTCTATGCAAAAGGCCAATCCTATGACGAGAGCCAGTGCCACGAGCGACATGAAGCCCGCATTGCCTTCTATGAACTTTGTCTTCAGTTCCTTGTGGAAACTGGGAGTTTCCTCGGCTATCAGGTCGTCAGCACCGTTAGTGGCCGCTGCATCGGCCAGCAGAGCATCGTCAACGCTGTCCTTTGCCTCCATTGCTGTAGCTGAACTGTCCTTTGCAACGGCTGTTGCCGTGTCCTTGTCTGTCGAGGTTTGTGCGCTTGTCGCCATGGGGCAAGCAAGCATTACGACAAGCGCAAGTATTGCGATAAATCTTTCCATATCTGTTTTAAGGTGGGTTCTATAAATTGGCTTTGTCAGATTACGAGACTATTTT
>CAVHDN010000347.1:0-2387 GCA_963634315.1 Flexilinea sp.
AAGCGCACTCTTACACTCTCGTCAACTTACGACGTATGTTCACCGTCCGACAAGTTCATGGCTACCGACAAGGACAATGTGTTCACCTCGCTCAAATGGGCCAAGGTCGATAAGATGATGTTCTACAATCGTCAGCAGCTCACTTTTGAGCGTGAGGAGGACTGGGGGTTCAAGACCACCTTGTCGCTGAAGACCGAGGAGAACGAGGCGGCGGGCAACATGCGCTTCACGCCGCTCAACCTTACAGCGACGGGCACCGACGCTCTGCCCACATCCATTAAGGCAAGGAGTACCGAACTGCGCGCCGAACTGCGCTTCGCACCCGGCGAGACCTTCATCAACACCAAGCAGCGCAGACTGAAGATAAACCTCGACGCACCGGTGTTTACCGTGAGCCATGCCATGGGCTTCAAGGGCTTGCTGGGCGGACAATACAAGTACAACTATACGGAGGTTTCACTCTACAAACGCTTCTGGATGAAGAGCTGGGGCAAGATTGACTGCTATCTGCACGGAGGAGCACAGTGGAACCGTGTGCCGTTCCTCTTCCTGTGCATGCCGGCCACCAACCTGTCGTACATTATACAGGAGAACACCTTCCAACTGGTGAACAGCATGGAGTTTCTAAACGACCGGTACGCCTCGGCCGACATTAGCTGGGACCTCAACGGTAAGATCTTCAACCGTATTCCTCTGCTCAAGAAGCTGAAATGGCGCGAGTATATAGGCGTGAAGTGTCTTTGGGGAACGCTCACCGACAAGAACAATCCCTACTTGGCGCAGAACAGTGCGAGCGATGTGCTCATGGCTTTCCCCGACGGCAGTAGGATAATGGACAAGAACAAACCTTATACGGAGCTTGTGGTGGGAATACACAACATCTTCAAACTGTTGCACGTTGAATACACGCGTCGCCTTAACTACCTCGACTATCCCGGAGTGCACCGCAACGGCGTGCGCTTCATGGTGAGGATGACATTCTAAAAGGCGCCCATAAGCGACTCTGCGAAAGCATAAGGTGGGTTCTAAAAATTCCCACCATAAAAGAATAGAGGGGAGCAAACCTCCAACTGGCATGGGCCGCGTTGTTGAGGTTTGCTCCCCTTAGTTGTTGAAGTTGGCTGGCTTGCTGCTTTAGCTCTGCAAGCCAACCGATATTTCAATTGTTCACCATTACTACTTGATGAGCTCTACCGAACGTTTGAGGAACTTGTCGAGTGCTTCGCCCTTAAGCATACCGTTCTGCAGGAGCGCAAGGTCTATGAGCTGGTGCACAATGTCGTTGCCTTTGGCATAGGCCGACAGAATGTCGTTGCGGCGTGTGCGCTGCTCGTCGATTGCCTTCTCTGTAGCCTTCACGTCAGCCTTCTCTTCCTCTGTTATCTCATCGGGCTTCTTCTTCTCTTGGCTCTGATGCAGTGCAGCGAGGCGTGCCTGCTGGCCTTTCAGCTCGCTGAGCACAGGCTTCAGCTCTTCGGCGGTGCTGCCGTTGCAGTCGTCGAGCACTTTCTTCACCAGCGGATGGTCGCTGTTGAGCACGAGGCTATAGCTGTCGGGCATTTGCGCATAGAAGTTCATGCCCGACTGGAAACGGCTGATGTCCTTCATACGTCTCATGTACTCACTTTGGGTTATCACCACCGGTTGCGTCTGTTCGCCAAGGCTCTGCACCTCCACATTGAACTCTGCTTTCTCCATCTTTGGCATTTGACTGCGGAACACGGCTGACAGATTGTCGCGCTCGTCGTCGGCCAGTTGACTCTTCTTCATGTCCTCCTTCACAATGAGGCGGTCGATGATGTCGCCGTCAACACGTGTGAAGCGGCTCTTCTCAAACTTCTGTTCAAGCATCGACACCACAGGCACGTCGAGCTGTCCGTCAAGCAACAACACACTGTAGCCCTTGGCATTTGCGGCCTCGATGTAGCTGTATTGCTCCTCCTTGTCGGTGGCGTAGAGATATACGAGTTGCCCGTCCTTGTCGGTCTGAGCGTCCTTTATCAGCGTCTTATACTCCTCAAAGGTGAAGTGCTTGCCGTCGGTGTCCCTAAACAGAGCGAAGTCCTTGGCGCGGTCGTAGAAGCTCTCGTCGCTGAGCATGCCGTAGTTAATGAAGAGCTTGAGGCTTTCCCACTTCTCCTCATAGCCCTTGCGGTCTTCCTTGAATATGGCTTGCAGACGGTCGGCCACCTTCTTCGTTATGTAGGTCGAAATCTTCTTAACGTCGCGGTCGCTTTGCAGATAGGAGCGGCTCACGTTGAGGGGAATGTCGGGCGAGTCTATCACTCCGTGGAGCAGAGTGAGGAATTCAGGTACGATGCCTTCCACCTGGTCGGTCACAAACACTTGGTTGCAGTAGAGCTGTATCTTGTTGCGCTGCAGGTCCA
>CAVHDN010000348.1:0-2376 GCA_963634315.1 Flexilinea sp.
GTTCCTTAGATGTGTCGCGAAATAGTGACTGCGTTTAGCCGTCGCAGGAAGAGTATTTACCAAAAACGACTGTTGCTAAAATGAAGACGAGGGGAAACGGAGCCCCTCGTTGGTCTGCTCCATTTCCCCTCGTTGGTTTGCTTGCTTATGTGCGGACTGTTTCTTCTAAGTCAGAAAACAGTCCGCTAAGGCTTGGCGTCTCACGTTTATTTAGCGTAGAGGGCCACTATGGTCTCATACTTCTCCTGCTTGCCGCTTGTCTGCTTAGGCTCGTCCACTTTCTTTCCATACTCATAGACCTGCTCGAAGCTCAGCTTGCCCTCCTCGTAGTCCTTGCCGAGACCAGAGTCGAAGCTGGCGTAGCGCTCCTTGACCATGGCGGGCAGTTCGCTCTCGTCGAGAATGGCTGCAGCGTTCTCCAAGGCGCGGGCCATAGCGTCCATGCCGCTGATGTGTGCTATGAAGATGTCCTCCGGGTCGGTGGAGTTGCGGCGAATCTTTGCGTCGAAGTTGCTTCCGCCATTGCCCAGCCCGCCGTTGCGGATTATTTGCATCATGGCCTGAGTCAACTCGAAGTTGTCTATCGGGAACTGGTCAGTGTCCCAGCCGTTCTGATAGTCACCGCGGTTAGCGTCGATGGAGCCCAGCATACCGTTGTCAACGGCCACGGCCAGCTCGTGCTCGAAGGTGTGTCCGGCCAGTGTGGCGTGGTTCACCTCAATGTTCACCTTGAAGTCCTTGTCGAGTCCGTTGGCGCGGAGGAAGCCTATTACCGTTTCCGTGTCAACGTCATACTGGTGCTTTGTCGGCTCCATGGGCTTCGGCTCTATGAGGAATGTGCCGGTGAAGCCCTTGCTGCGAGCATAGTCGCGGGCAGCTCTGAGCATGGTGGCGAGGTGGTCTTTCTCACGCTGCATCTGAGTGTTGAGCAGGCTCATGTAGCCCTCGCGTCCGCCCCAGAACACATAGTTCTGTCCGCCGAGCTTGATGGTAGCGTCGATGGCGTTCTTTATCTGCACGAAAGTGCGGGCCACCACGTCGAAGTCGGGGTTTGTGGCTGCACCGTTCATGTATCTCTTGTTGCCGAACACGTTGGCCGTGCCCCACAGCAGCTTCACATTTGCGGTCTTCATCTTCTCCAGAGCGTAGTCGGTGATGGCCTTCATGCGAGCCTCATACTCCTCAACGTTTGCACCCTCGTCGATGAGGTCAACGTCGTGGAAGCAGAAGTACTCTATGCCCAGCTTCTGCATGATTTCGAAGCCTGCGTCCATCTTGTCCTTAGCTCTCTGGAGGGCGTCGTCGGCCTTGTCCCACTCGTAGGAGCGGGTCTGTCCGCCAAACTGGTCGGCTGAAGCTCCGCCCAGCGTGTGCCACCATGCCATGGCGAACTTGAGCCAGTCCTTCATCTTCTTGCCTTTCACCACCTTCTCGGGGTTGTAGTAGTGGAATGCCAACACGTTCTTGCTCTCCGGCCCCTCAAACGGAATCTTTCCTATTTGGGGAAAATACTCTTTTGCCATAATTTTAAGTTTTTATATTTAAAGGTTCAAATCTTTCTTTTCTTGCGGGTTCTTATATGTTTCTCTCCAGCAACTCTTTCCAAGCTGCATAAGCCTCGCGGTATTCCCCTTGCCGGGCTTCGTCGGGCCTTATCACCTGCAGCCGCTCAAGCGAAGCGAACGCCTCGTCGTGGTCTTTGTATATGCCTGCGCCTATGCCGGCTCCCTTGGCTGCGCCCACGCTGCCGTCGGTGTCGTAAAGCTCTATGGTTGCGCCGCTCACGCTCGCCAGAGTGTCGCGGAAGAGGGGGCTAAGGAACATGTTGGCTCGTCCTGCGTGAATCTTCTTGATGTCCATGCCCATCTGCTTCATAATCTCCATGCCGTAGCAGAAGCTGAACACGATGCCCTCCTGCGCTGCGCGTATGATGTGGGCCTTGCCGTGATTGTTGAAGTTTATGCCGCTCACGATGCAGCCCGTCTCCTTGTTTTCCAGCACACGCTCCGCTCCGTTGCCGAAGGGAATGATGGTCACCCCGTCGCTGCCTATAGGCACACTGGTCGCCAAGTCGTTCATCTCTGCGTAACTTATGCCTTCGGGAGCCACCGTGCGGCGCACCCAGGCGTTGAGTATGCCCGTGCCGTTGATGCAAAGCAGCACGCCCAGACGTGTGCTGTCGGCTGTGTGGTTTACGTGGGCGAAAGTGTTCACGCGGCTCTTCGTGTCGTAGTTCACCTCGCCGAGCACACCATACACCACCCCTGAAGTGCCTGCCGTGGAGGCTATCTCTCCGGGGTTGAACACGTTAAGGCTCAAGGCGTTGTTGGGCTGGTCGCCCGCGCGGTAGGTTATGGGAGTGCCTTCGGCAAGCCC
>CAVHDN010000349.1:0-2361 GCA_963634315.1 Flexilinea sp.
GTATAAGGGTGTTTGGTGCGGAGTCGACAGGACCGTTCAAGTCGAAGCTTCAGCCAAAGCTCTCAACGAGTGTGCGTTTCATTTGGCTGGTATATCTCGTCCTCAGTGTATGGTGCTTCGTGAGCTACATGGTGTTTGGCATGAATTGGTTTGAGGCAGCCAACTACACCATGACAACGGTGGCAACGGGAGGCATGGGCGTGAACAACAGTTCTACAGAGCATTTCCAGTCGCCGGCATTGGAGTATGTCACAACATTCTTTTGTTTCGTTTCGGGCACCAACTTCACATTGCTCTATCTGTCAATGTTCAAGGGCAAGGTGAAGTCGTTGTTCCGTGACACTGAATTCCGGTTCTATGTCTGCATGGTGGCGGTATGCACGGCGTTCATAATGGCTGAGCTCATCGTGGAGAACCATTATGCCGTAGAGCATGCCTTCCGTTCGGCAATATTCCAAGTGGTGTCGTTCATCACAACCACGGGCCTGTTCAACGACGATGCGGCGGCTTGGCCTCATGCCACATGGGTCGTGTTGACGGTTTGCATGTTTTTCGGGGCTTGCTCAGGCTCCACCACAGGAGGCTTGAAATGCGTGCGCTGCGTTATGATATTCAAGTTGCTCCGCAACGAGCTGATGCAGCGCATCCACCCCTCCGCCGTGTTGCCGTTGAAGATTGGCGACATCAACGTGCAAAACAGGCAGAGGGTGTCGTTGTTGGCCTTTGTCACGGCTTATCTCATGCTGTTCTTCATGTTTGCCTTCGTAATCGTGGCGGCAGGCGTGGACAACACCAATGCCATAACAATATGCTTTAGCTGCCTGAGCAACGTGGGACCAACGTTGGGCACGGAGATAGGCCCGACGATGTCGTGGTCGCAGTTGCCGTGTTTCATCAAGTGGCTCTGCTCGTTCATGATGCTTGTGGGCCGCTTGGAGATATTCACGGTGTTGGTGGTGCTCACTCCTGCTTTTTGGAACAAGAACAAGTAGAAGACCTCTTGATCTTCCACCATGCGAACCAACTGCAGGCTACGGCGAATGCCACTATGCCAAGGCCATAGCCGACCCAGCCTTGCAGTCCGAGAAACTGTTTGGATACAAAAATGTATGTTGAGCAAACAGTGGTCATGAACAGGGCGGGTATTAGGGTTACGGCATAGCACTTTTTATGCTTCACTAGGTAAACGGTTATGGTCCAAAGCGTGAACACGCTGAGTGTTTGATTGGCCCACCCGAAATACTGCCAGATGACGTTGAAGCCATCCGGATTCTCCATTTGCCACACAAGCAACAGCATGGCGGCAGCAAACATTGGTATGCACACGTAGAGGCGGCGATGTTTTGACTGTTGCTCAATGCCGAGGGCCTCTGCCACTATCAGGCGTGCGCTGCGAAAAGCCGTGTCACCGCTGGTGATGGGTGCTGCCACAACTCCGAGCAGTGCCAGCACACCGCCAAACACGCCAAGCCAGTTGGTGCAAATGAACTGCACCACCTTAGGCGCGGTGAAGAACTGGACGAGCGACTTTCCTCCGTCTGCTTGATCCAGGAACTCATGTGCCACGTTTGCAGGCACGACCTCGCGCCAACCGCCGTAATAGAAGAAATACATGGACACCGTTGCCCATATCAAGGCGACGATACCTTCGGTTACCATTGCTCCGTAGAAGATTGCACGGCCTTGGTGTTCGCTCTTCATGCAGCGGGCCATGAGCGGGCTTTGGGTGGCGTGGAAACCGCTTATGGCTCCGCAAGCAATGGTAAGAAAAAGGCAGGGGAAGAGAGGGTTCTTGGCCATGTAGCTCTCAGAACCGAGCCAGGCAGGATTGCTGTTGAGGTTGCTCGTGCCAAGGTCGCTCCACAGTTCGGGAAGGTCAGGCATCTTGATGAACAGGTCCACCATCAGTGCCACTGCCATGAATATCAGCGAGAAGGCGAACAGAGGATATACCTTGCCTATGATCTTGTCGATAGGCAGCATCGTGGCGATGACATAATAGATGAAGATAGCTGCTATCCACAGTGTTTGCGATCCGCACAAACTGTTAAGGATGATGGCGGGACTGTAAACGAACACTACACCAACCATCATCAGAAGCAGTACGGTGAACAGAAGCGCGACCTTTTTCGTTCTCTTGCCCAGATATTTGCCCACCAGCTCCGGCAGGCTCGCACCGTTGTTGCGCACTGAGAGCATGCCGCTAAGATAGTCGTGGGTGGCTCCGGCGAAGATGCAGCCGAACACTATCCACAAATACGCCACAGGACCGTACCACGCTCCCATTATGGCTCCGAAGATAGGACCGGTGCCGGCGATGTTGAGAAATTGGATCATGAAGATCTTCCAGCCAGGCAATAC
>CAVHDN010000350.1:0-2354 GCA_963634315.1 Flexilinea sp.
GGAAACCAGTGGTTTCTACGGCGGAAACCGATGGTTTCTAAGCCAGAAACCGATGGTTCCCATTGGGGTAGTCCAGGGGACCATCGCAATTGTTGAGATTATTCACAAAGCATTGCTTTCGTAAGGAGAGGGGAGAACATATCGAGATGTTGGCTGCACAGTGTTTTTCCTTGGTTCAATACATCAGTCCGAAGCCCCATAGTGGCAGAATGTCTCCATGTCACTTCTTGCGTGACACGAGTCTGGTTATAAAAGAATGTTTCCCTTACGTTTCCTATGTTATTGATTTTGCACTTCGTACGGTGCTGTTTTATTGTATATTTGCACCTTGCTCGGTGCAAATATACTAAAAATGTGCACTCTCCAAGGTGCAAATGCCGTTTTTTATTTAAGGTGGGTTCTAAGAATTCCCACCTATATATAATAATGTGTCCAAGTTTCGAGCTTGTGAAACTTGGATTACTTATTATTTTTGTACTTTTGTAAAACATAAGGGTGGTTCAAAAAAAAAGATTAGAACCACCTACCATTTTTCAGAACCCACCATAAGAAAGCCAAATGAAGAAACCAAGAAGACTATGGGCTATCGCAGCCATTTTAGTATGCAGTCAGTCTATGCCTGTTGCCGCCGCCGAGAAGTCGTGGACGGCAGACAACGGCAACGGCACTTACACCAACCCGCTGTTCTACGACGAGTTCTCCGACCCCGACATCATCAGGGTGGGCGAAGACTATTATCTGGCAGGTACCACAATGCACTCGGTGCCCGGACTGGTGGTCTTGCACTCCAAAGACCTTGTCAACTGGGAGTTCTCTTCCTATTGCTTCGACCGCTATGACGACTCCGACGACTTCAATATGCGCAACGGCAAGGAGGCTTACGGACAAGGCATCTGGGCACCGGCCATACGCTACCATAACGGCAAGTTCTATATCTTTTCCAACATCAATGGCCACGGGCTCCGTGTATATATTTCCGACAGCGCCAAGGGGCCATGGAAGTGTCAGAAGATTGAGGGAAACATATACGACCTCTCCGTACTCTTCGACGACGACGGCAAGATATACGCCATCCACAAGTATGGCGATGTGACCTGCACGGAGTTGAAACCCGACTTGAGCGGTGCCGTGGAAGGTTCAAGCAGGGTCATCATTCCCGAAGGCAATGCCATGGGCGAAGGTCACCATATATATAAAATCAACGGCATGTATTATATCCTCTCGGCCGACTATTCGCCCATGGGGAGGATGCAGTGTGCACGCAGCAAGAGCATCTACGGCCCTTACGAGACTTGCGTCATCAGTGAGCGCGAGTCGTTTGGCTACTCTGCCGCCTGGACCACCAACAATGTGGGACTTGGCAGTAAGGTGCCCGAGGACGGGTTCCGGTTTAAGACCAGACGACCGGAGAACACACGCCTCTCTTGTTCCACCATTCACCAGGGTGGCATAGTTCAGGCCACTGACGGCAAGTGGTGGGGCGTATCCATGCAGGATTTCAATGCCGTGGGACGCACCACGTGTCTCTCACCCGTGACATGGGTGGACGGATGGCCCTACTTCGGACTGGAGAAGAACCTCGGGAGGTCGCCCCGCACTTGGTTTAAGCCCAACAATACGGTCAAGACGCCACAAGCGCCCTACGACCGCTCTGACGACTTCTCCGGAAAGACGCTGAAACCCGTGTGGCAATGGAACCATAATCCCGATGACAAGATGTGGTCGGTCAATCGGGAGCGCAAGGGGTGGCTCCGTCTGCACGCGATGCCCGCCAACCAACTCCTTTGGGCTAAAAACTCGCTCACGCAGCGCGCCATGGGGCCCGTGTCTTACACGTCTGTCAAGGTGGACGTTTCTCGCTTGAAGGACGGTGACGAGGCAGGACTGGGTGCCATCAACATGCCTTATGCTTCGTGTGGCATCACAAAGGACAACGGTCAACTCTCGCTGCGCTGGTATGACCAAAACACCAACAAAGAGGTAACCGAGGCGCTCCACGCCAAAGTGGTGTGGCTTCGCTTGTGGGGCAACTACGACGAGAGCACGGTGAGCTATTCCTATTCGCTGGACGGCAAGGAATGGAAGAACATAGGCGAGACCTCTACCCTACCTTACCAACTGAAGACGTTTCAGGGCGTTCGTGTGGCTCTTTATGCTTTCAACAAGAAAGGGGCACAGGGCGGAGTGGCCGACTTCGACGACTTCCGCGTAGATGAGCCAATGGCCGACCGCAGCGGCAATCTGCCGGCAGGCAAGACCATACGTCTGCTCAACCTCGCTAATGGCAACCCCATGATGGCAACGCCTCATGGGTTGATGCACGACACATGGAACCGCAACGACAAGAGTGCGCA
>CAVHDN010000351.1:0-2352 GCA_963634315.1 Flexilinea sp.
TTCGGAGAAGTGCTCCTACTAGCACGCCCGATGGCTGCGCAGATGCTGCACCCTCTACCCAACAAAAAAGCTCCCACGGACAAAACGCTTTTTGCCGATGGGAGCTCAGGTACTAACCTTATAAAATTAACTAACTAACTACTATTCGCTTAAATATCTACTATTCGTCTAACTACTATTCGCTTTATATATCCATTAATCGTCAAAGATGTATTGAACGTTCCAGTCATGTTGCTCTGACCATTAATCGTCATAAATCTGTTGATCATTAATTCTCTTCATCTACTGACGATGGACTATTCCTCGTCGTCCCAGATGCCACCCGACTGCTTGGCCTCACCATAAGTGATGTTGTCCTTGCTTGTGGTGTTGTCGTCGCCGAGTATGGTGCTTCCGTCATACACGCCGGAGCCGGCCAACAGGGTGTCTGCAGCCACCTCAATGGCTATGGCAGACGGTGCTATATATCTCTTGTTCATTTATTGTACGTCTGATTTTGTTGTTTTACTTACTTTTATCTCAAAAAATCGCTTTTATTTGCTAATGTACTTCCTGCCGTTCTTCACAACTATGCCCCTGTAACTCTTGTTCACACGCTGTCCGGCAAGGTTGCAAATGCTGCTGTTGTCCTCTGTAGCCACGGTCTTCACGGAGTTGATGCCCGTGGTAGTGTCGTCGAACACCACCGTCATGGTCTTCGCATCGGAAGCGTCGGTCACCTCAATGCCCTCCAGACTGGAGATGTAAGCACGGTTGTCGCCGAGGTTGAACTCAGACGCGTTGTCAACCTTACGCCATGCGCCAGAGTAGAGGATGTAGGAACCGTTGGCCACAGAGCCAAGAGCACTTGTGAACACGCCCGTAAGATTGTTGGCTCCAGCAACAGGTGCCGTAGCAGCCTCGCCGTCCATGACAAACGTTGCGTCGGCAGTGGCGTTGCAATAGATATAAGGTACACCGGCAGTCATCGTTGTGGCCTTGGCCAGTGTGAGCTGCGTCTTCTCCGCGTTGATGCCAGCTATGGTGTAAGCCCTGGTGTCGCCGGCAGGCGTAGCAGCCTTAGGCAAGCACACTGTGCCCCATCCCGACGTGGTCTTTGTGCGAGTGTAGAGGTCGTCGGCCTCAATCTTCTTGTAAGTAGCGTCCTTGAACGCCAGCCAACCGATGTTGTTGTCGGCTGCGATGGAGAGCTTCACCTCCAGAGTGCCGTCGGAGCCAACGGTGCCGATGGCAGTGAATGTGCCGTAGGTGGTGTGGGTCTTGTCGATGTCACTGCCTGCAGTGCCGTCGGTGAGGTCCACCGCTGTCCCGTCGTTCACCTGCATGGAGGCACCAACGGCCTTCACATCGTTGGCAGCAAGGCGCACAAGAATGGACACGGCATAAGTGCCCTCCTCAAGGTCGGTGAGCGTACCGGTGATGGTCTGCTCACCCAAAGTGCTTGAGCCGCCAGTTCCCTTGAACGACTGGAAGAACGGAACGACCACTCCCGAACCGTCGGTCGTGCCCTCTGTTGACCATGTGTTCAACACATAGCTCCCCGACCATGCCGACCGCAAGAAGCTGTTCAGCAGTGCAGGCTGCTTGTTGTAGGCTGTAGTGGCCGTCGGGTCTTTCAGAGCGTTTGCCTCGGCAGTGGTAAGTGTCTTGGCATCGAACTTCTGCTTGTTGGTTGTGTAGAAGGTGTTCAATGCAGATGCAGAGTAGAAGTTGAATGTCTGCAGCCAAGCTTCCATCTTTGGTAACATCGTAGCCGCATTGCTGTAGGCCTTGATGGAAGCCGTGGCGTCGGACGTGGCAGTGGTGAGAGCCGTAGTGGCAGTGGTGTAGTCGTCAGCTACTGTTGACTCCACACTGCCGTAGGTGCTTATGGCTGACTGAAGAGCATTTAACACCTCCGCGTTCATGTTGGCCGATTGGTCAACAGCCTTAGCATTGGCGAGAGCCACCTCATATTCAGCCTGTGCCATAGCCACGGCCGATACCGTCTTGGCGTAAATCTTGAAGCGACCGATGCTGGCTTCATCGGTCTTGTTGGCTGCCAGTTCACTCCCGTCTGTGAAAGAGTTTGTGTTCCAAGGACCCCAGTAGCCCTGTGCGGGATACTTGTAGTTCTGTATGGTCCAGTATCCGCCATCGGCATCATAGGCGAAAATCCATTTGCTCCAGTCGCACAGAGCCTTCTGGTCGTGGGTGCGCAGGTAGAAAGCCTTGTTGTATTCCGTCTGGAGCATATAAGTATTATACTGCACGTTGCGCACGCCGAAGTTGGTGCCGTCGGTGGTCTCGAGCGTGAACATATAAGTAGGGTCGGTGGTAGGGTCGTCTATGGCCGTCTTGAAGTAAAGACCC
>CAVHDN010000352.1:0-2343 GCA_963634315.1 Flexilinea sp.
AACTTACAGAATTGGTCTTGATCATAACGAGTAAAAAACAATGCAAAGATAAAACAATTGTTCGAAGAAAAACGACAAAACGACAAGAAATCCTATAACTAACTTTGCAACCGAAACAAGTTGCCGCAGAAAGTGCAGAACAACAAAACCATATATATCAATCTAAAAATGAACAACAACGTTTATCTTGCATCAAAGCCGCGATACGAAATCCTTGACGGACTTCGCGGCGTTGCCGCCATGCTCGTGGTGGCGTACCATCTGTTAGAGACCTATTTCCACGGTGCACCCAACCAACCCATCAACCACGGTTATCTGGCTGTGGATTTCTTCTTCGTGTTGTCGGGCTTCGTCATCGGCTACGCCTACGACGACCGCTGGGACCGCATGAGCACCTGGAACTTCTTCAAACGCCGCCTTATCCGCCTGCACCCAATGGTGATATTCGGCACGTTGATTGGAACGGCCCTGTTCTACTTCGGCGACTGCCAGTCGTTTCCGTTCATCAATGACACACCGTGGTATATGGTGCTGCTGGTGATGGTTTGGGCATTCACCATGATTCCTGTGCCAACAAGCATGGACATACGCGGTTGGATGGAAACCAATCCTCTGAACGGCCCGGCATGGTCGTTGCAATGGGAATACCTCGCCAACATACTCTACGCCCTGTTCATCCGCCGTTTCTCAAAGAAGGTGCTCGGTGTGTGCGTTGCATTGTTTGCAGTTATGACCATCATACTTTGCCTTAACATCGACGTGACGGGCTGGCTCAGTTTGCGCCACTTCAACGCCTACACCGTAATTGGCGGTTGGAGCTGCAGTCCCGACCAGTTGCAGGTCGGCATCACACGCCTGCTCTACCCATTCTTCTGCGGACTGCTCATCTCGCGCGTAGGCAAGCTCATCAAGGTGAAAGGCGGCTTCTGGTGGTGCTCGCTGATGGTGGTAGCACTGTTGTGCATGCCTTGGATGGGTATCGGAGATACAGGCGCCTGCCGTTGGACAAACGGGCTGTATGAGGCCGTGTGCATCATTGTGCTGTTCCCGCTCATTGTGATGATTGGTGCAGGAAGCTCGGTGAAAGGCGGCAAGACGGAAACCATAAACAAGTTTCTCGGCGATATAAGTTATCCCATCTACATCACCCATTTCCCACTCATCTACATGCAGATGGCTTGGGTCGCCAAACACCAAAACGCTCCACTTGGCACACACATCTTCGTGTCGGTGAGCATCTTCATCCTCGCCATTGTGGTGGCATACGCCGCACTCAAGCTCTACGACATGCCCGTGCGCAGCTGGTTGAGAAAAAAACTCTTCAAACCTGTACAGACACATTGACCCTATCAGCCTGCACAGTGCTTGGGCGAACACTACCTTCAAGTCCACTTTTCCGCAAGTGGACTTATCATAAACTTAATATTGCATCATGAGGTTAAATCATATCGGTATCAACTGTCTGGACATTGAGCAGACCAAGGACTTCTTCATAAAGTATTTTGAAGCCCAAGAGGTGGCAAAATACCACAACCCGAAAACGGGCCTGCACAGCAGGATACTGGTTTTCCCGATGGGAAGCGCAAGACTTGAACTGATGTCGTGGCCCGATGCCATATCCGCAGAACGCCAGACGCACAGGCAAGGCATGGCGCATCTCAGTATGAGTGTCGGAAGTCAGGAAATGGTAAACACGCTGACCCAACAGCTTGAGGCTGATGGCTACCAGCGCCTTAGCGGTCCGCGGACCACCGGCGACGGCTATTACGAGAGCTGCTTTCTCGGGCCGGAAAACATGGAAATAGAAATCACCATATAAGCTGATAAAATATTTGCAGGGACGGCCACATGGGCCGCCCCTGCAAATATTTTAAAGTCTCCACAAAAAATGTTGCTTATCCGCAAAGGGATGAGTCAGTGGGGATATAGTTGAAGATTGTCTTGCAAGCCTCGGCAGAGAAACGCTGGCCGGAGGTCACGCAGTCGTCCCACTGCTGCTCCGTCAGGCCCTTCTCAATGTCGGCACGTGTGATATCGTTTTTCAGCAGTCCATATATAAAGCCTGCGTTGAAGTTGTCGCCCGCACCAACCGTGCTCACGGTCTCCATCGGTGCCACGTCGTACGACTTGCGCAAGCCGTTGTCGGCATAAAGCCTTACGGGATTGGCACCTGCGGTGTAGATGAACTTCTTGCAGTAGAAGCTTATCTCGGCCTGATAGACCTTGTCGGGGTCATTGAGCTTATACATCACCTCAAAGTCCTCACGGGAGCCGCGCACAATGTCGGCATACTCAAGGTTCTCAAGATAGTTGGGCGTTATCTTCAGCACGTCGTCCTTGTGG
>CAVHDN010000353.1:0-2340 GCA_963634315.1 Flexilinea sp.
GCATCTCGCTGCTGCCGTGCATTGAGAAGCTCCACGCGCAGAGCGTCCAAGTCGGTTTGGTTGGCAATGCCGCCCTTCATCATTTCCTCCACGGTCTTTAGGCTCACCGTCAAGTCTGCCTGCAGCAGATCGTTTTGCTTCAGTTGCTCGTCAAGAAGGAGAATGCCGAAGAAGATTTGTTGTACGCGTTCTTTTATATTATATAAGGTAACATCCGTCTGTCGAGCCTCCGCCTCTGCGCTTGCTGCGTGAGCGCGTTTGCCGGCGGCAATCTGACCGCCGTCATAGATGGTCTGCTTTACGGTGACATTGCCGCTGACCACATAGTTGTCGAGGCCTATGCCCATTTGGCCCTTCCTGCTGTCCTGCTGGATAATATCGGTAAATGCGTATGCTCCTGCCTGCACCGAAATCTGGGGCAGCCATGCCTTGCTGACGTTGCTGATGTCGTAGTCTTTTGCTGCCGCTATGAGGTTATACTGCTGGATGGCCGGATAGTTTTCGCGAGCCAACTGCAGACACTCGTCGAGCGTCAGAGCGTGGGCGGCAGGCAGTATGCTGCTCATGACACATAGGATTGATAGCAGTCGTTTCTTCATCATTTCGTTAGTTCTTGCTGTTCGGGTGCAAAGTTACGTGTGGTTTTTCACTCTTTCATTACTCATTGCAGCAAAAGAATGTTCTTTTTGTATGATTTTCGCGTGAAGATGTAGTTTGACGCACATAATTCGTTACCTTTGCGGACATAAGAACAATACTGATATGTCTTCTCCCCAAAAACTCAACATGCGCAAGATGTACAATGCCTTCATCAAGATTGATGACGGCAAGACACGACATCTCTATTTCGCCGACGACTTAGGTATCGTTGTGGATATCCAAGGTATCTTGAGCCCGTTCGTCTTTGACGGACAAGGCCCGTATCTGATAGAAGACTATCGACTCGTGGTGTGCCGTAAAGGCAGCGTTCGCACTATCGTCAATCTGCAGGAGCTTATAATAGAGGAAGGTATGATGGCGGTCATCATGCCAGGCTTCATCGTGGAACCGATATCCGTGAGCGATGACTTTACGGTGACTGGTGTCGGGGTGTCGGAGGAGCGCATGCGCATGGCCCATGGCGGACAGTTGCCAGACATACTCTGTACGCGGCGTAAAAGTAATGTTTTGCAAGCCAACGATAGCGAGGCTCTTCTTGCAGAGCAACTCTTCGCAATGATGTGGAACCTTGCCAATCAAAGAATTGTGAAGGGTGAGACGCTCGACAGCATGCTTAGCGTGATAACCCACGCCTATGACGACATTTTCCAAAACCATGAAGCAGACATTCGGAAGGAGGCCGTCACTCACAGTCGTCAGCACGAGCTGTTCCAAGACTTCATCAGTCTCATTAATGAGCACTGCCGCAGCGAGCGTCAACTCGATTTCTATGCCGACCGCCTCTGCATCACTCGGCGGCATTTAGGGAGTGTGGTACATGAGGTGAGCGGCGTTACGGCAAAGGAATGGATAGACCGTGCCACCATTACCCTTGCCAAGGTGATGTTGCGCCATACTACAAAAAACATCAGTCAGATTTCCGACGAACTACATTTCCCCAACGACTCTTTCTTCTGCAAATATTTCAAACGGCTGACGGGTCAGACTCCGCTTGGCTGGCGAAATGGGGCGTAGCCCTGTCGCTGCAGCTCGTCGGCCACGTTGCACAGCTCGTCGTACCACTCTCGGCCAAAGCGGCGGATGAGCGGCTTGGCGAGAAACTTGTAGATGGGGAGCGCGAGCGCACGGCCCTTCCTCACCGCCGCCGCACACACATCCCACCGGTGATAGTTGAGAGCCACCATCCCACTTGCGAGCCGTTTCTCCCTCACGGGATAGAGGGCGCAGCTGATGGGCTTTATGAATGATGTGCGCCCAGTGCGGTGGGCCTTTTCGAGAGCACAGAAAAGGCAGCCGTGGTCATGGCAAGTGAACACGCAGTCCTTGCCGCCCACTATGCTCGTGACCAGGTCGCCCTCCTCGTCGGTGTAGGCCACTCCCTGACGGTCTATCACGGCCTGCGCCCCAGCTGAGAGGTCATGCCAAACGGTGTCGAGAGCGTCTTCCATGCCGCTTATCTCGTCGAGCGTGACAGGCGCACCGGCATCGCCCTCCACACAGCATGCGCCGTGGCAGGTGTCAAGGTCGCAGCAGAAACACTCGGTCAGCAGGTCCATCGACACGAGCACATTGTCTATTTCCAGTATCATGCGTTTTTTCTTCTTTCTTTAGTTTTCGGGGCGCAGTTCGTTTTGGTCGCAGTTCGGAGAACTGCTCCTACTATCGCCGCAGTTCGGAGAA
>CAVHDN010000354.1:0-2336 GCA_963634315.1 Flexilinea sp.
CCTTTTCCTCGGTGTATTTGACCATAGGTTCGCCTGTGGTATAGCTGTATGCCTTGCCCGCCCTTGCAAACAGCAGTCGCAGGAAATCGTATATTTCCGTTGTGGTGCCAACGGTGGAGCGTGGGTTCTTGTTGGTAGTCTTCTGCTCAATGCTTATTACTGGGCTTAGACCCGTTATCTTGTCAACGTCGGGACGCTCAAGCCCTCCAAGGAAGTTGCGCGCATAAGCCGAAAAGGTCTCTATGTATCGGCGTTGTCCCTCTGCGAAAATGGTGTCGAAGGCCAACGATGATTTGCCTGAACCTGAAAGCCCCGTAATGACAGTAAGGCTGTTGCGCGGTATCTCCACGTCTATGTTTTTCAGGTTGTGTACTCTTGCTCCCCAAACGTTTATTTTCCCATCTTCTCTATTGGTTGCCATGTGTTTAAAGTGAGCTGTGCGTTAATTAGATGTGCCACCTTCGGTATAGTCTCTCAACAGATTTACGTCCCTCTTGATGTTATACTCCACCCCATCGGCCCCTTTGGCCTTGACAAGCACGAAATAGACGCCGGCCTTTACGGGTGAGCCATGGAACGTGCCGTCCCAACCGCCGTCAAGGTCGGTCCACTCGTAGAGCTTTTGCCCCCAGCGGTTGAATATGTAGGCGTGGAATTCGGTTATGCTCTTGTGGTTTTCCTTTGCTTTGTATATATCATTCACCCCATCGCCGTTGGGTGAGAAAGCATTGGGCATTTCAAGCAGACTTGTGCTGATGGTCACTTTTATGGTTGCTATAAGCTCTGCGTCGGTAGCATCGGCGTAGGTCACGTATAAAGCCACATCGGTTGAACACGACTGCGTAAACTCATACGTAGTCTCTTCCTCATATCTTACGACATAAGGCTCTGTGGCATCGGCTTTTGTAAATCGCCACTCGTAAGTCGGGACTGCACCGTCGAGAGATGAGGGATTGGCCTTGAAGGTCACTGTGAGCGGGGCTTGCGCGTCGGTTATGGCGTCGGTGGTCTCCAACGCCTCGCCGTCCACCGTGTAATATGCTGTAGGGGTGAAATCGGCCAATGCCATTTGCGGTATTAGGCCCAACAACGACAGCAGAACTATAAGTTTTGTCCTAACAACTTGTACCATAAGTACCGCAAAATTACAGATTATAGTTGATTTATCCACTCTTTTTTGGTACTTTTGTGCCGTAAAAGCGTTAAAGGCGGGTTCTGAAATACCCACCATAATGAAAACATCAAAACATGAAACTACTTTCCAAATGCTTTATGCTGGCCGTCATCATGGCTTTTGCCGCCGACATGGTATTGGCGCAGACAACGAAATGGCGCGAGATTCACAAAGTGAAGCGCAAGGAGACGGTGTTCGGCATAGCCAAAGAAAACGGATTGACCATTGAGGAACTTCTTGACGCCAACCCGGAAATGAAGAAGCAGGGCTATGAACTCAAGAAAGGCGACTACATATTTATTCCCTTCCCATCTACAACGACAGCGAAGCAAGGAGCCGCCACGGCCTCCACGCCAAAGCCCACCGACATGAAGCAAAGGGAGGTCAGGGTCGGAATAATGCTTCCCCTACACAACGAGAACGGCGACGGCAAGCGCATGATTGAGTATTATCGTGGTGTGCTCATGGCGTGCGACAGTCTGCGACAGAACGGAGTTTCGGTTGACATTCACGCTTGGAACGTACCTGAAAACGCCGACATAAGCAAGACGCTCCGCGCCAAGGGAGCCGACCAATGCGATGTCATAATCGGCCCTCTCTATTCCGCACAAGTGAAAGCCCTGTCGGACTTCTCGCTCAAACATGGCACAAAGGTGCTCATTCCTTTTTCCATCACAGCTCCGGAACTGCTTACCAACCCCAACATATTTCAGGTTTACCAAAGTCCTACCGACTACAACGAAGCTGTGATAAACCATTTCCTCGACAAGTTTGCCGGATACCACACGGTGTTCATCGACTGCAACGACACGACAAGTCGCAAGGGCATATTCACCTTTGGCTTGCGCCGCCGCATGGAAGCTTTGGGGCGCAGCCATTCCATCACCAATCTTAAGTCGAGCGACGCTTATTTCTTAAAGGCTTTCAGTCAGACCAAGCCCAATGTGGTAGTGCTCAACACTGGACGTTCGCCGGAGTTGAACATTGCCTTCGCCAAGCTCAACACCCTCACAATGTCTAACAAGAATTTGTCAGTATCGATGTTTGGCTACACCGAATGGATGATGTACACCAAATACAACTTAGACAATTACTACAAGTACAACGTCTTCATTCCTTCAGTGTTTTACACCGACCCGCTTTCAGCCAAGACGGCCCGCAT
>CAVHDN010000355.1:0-2327 GCA_963634315.1 Flexilinea sp.
AAGCCATCCTTCTTGTTGTTTAGTTATATAAGCACACTTACCGACATCGCCTCGTCTTGGGTAAACAATTTCTCCTTCTTTTACTTTATGACGAGCTAATCTCGCAACATGTTCTTCTTCAACTCTCGCTATGGTTTCTGTTGAGACATTTCCGCCAATTATGTCTTTAGGCATAATAACAGGTATTCCTTCTACAGAGTAGTCGGATTGATGTAATTGGGAGCCGAAAGGTCCAGTCTGTATTGATTCTGCCAATTCCCCCAACTTCACTTTCTTCCATTCCGTCATCTCATCCTCTCCCAACTCTTTTGTATTTCGCCCATAAGCTCATTTGCCTCAGAGTTCAGCCGAGCCAATTCTGCATGAATCTCACTCATGCGCTCATGGAAATCCACGCCGTCGTCTTCGGCCTCAGCCACTCCCACGTAAGCACCGGGAGTGAGCGAGTAGTTCTTTTCGGCTATCTCGGCGATGGTGGCAATCTTGCAGAGACCAGCCACATCGTGATACTCGCCGTCCATGCCGAACTTGGAAGTGAGCCATTCATATTCACCTATATCAGTGAGCAAATTGGTGAGCGCGCCACAAAAGTCCTCACCCGTCTTGCGCATGGCTTTCACATCGCGCTTCTTTATTAGGTTCTCTGCCGCTTTCATGCACTTCTTGGTTTGCTCTGTCTGAGCGTTGATGCTGTCGCGGAGCTTGGGAATGTCGAGAGCCGCATCGTCCATCCATCCCATAAGGCCTAAGAAATGGCCGCGCGTGTCCTCGTCCATTGCTTCAGCAAACGGTTGAGCCTCTCGGCGTAAAGCCCTGACACTGTTTAGGATGTGCTGCTGATAGTCGCTGATGAGCATCCGGTATTTGTCGGTATCGTCCCGATAGAGATGCACGATGGCCTGCAGGTTGCGCAGTTGCCACTCCGACCACTCGTTGAGCGTGCGGTCCACCACCGTGTAGTAGTTGCGGGCATCGATGAAGAGCACCTTGTCGCGTATCCCGCGATGCTTGTTGCGGTCGAAGAACCACAGCGAACAAGGCAGCGAGAGGGTATAGAAGAAGTTGTTGCCCACCGACACCATCACGTCCACATCGCCCGTGTTGACCAGTTGCTCGCGTATGTCGCGGTCCTTGTTGCTGCTGTCCGTGGCCGACGAAGCCATCACGAAACCCGCGCGGCCCGTAGGGTTGAGGTAAGCGTAGAAATAGCTTATCCAGAGGTAGTTGGCATTGCCTATCTCCTTGGTCTTGGCGTTCACGCCCGGCAGTCCGAAAGGCAGTCGGCCGGCACTCTGTGCACTCTCCGCCTTCACCTTATCCACATTGAACGGCGGATTGGCCATAACATAGTCGCACTTGCCCACGAGGTTGTGCGCGTCGTGATAGAACGAGTTGGCCTCGTCGCCGCTCACTATGCGCCCATTCAGTCCGTGCACCGCCATGTTCATCAGGCAGAGCTTCGCATTATATTCCACCTTCTCCTGCCCGTAGAATGTCATCTGCGTGTTGGCGTTCATGCCAGCGGCATTCACGAAGTCGCCCGTCTGCACAAACATTCCGCCCGAACCGCAAGCCGGGTCGAGCATCACTCCCTGTTGAGGTTCCAGCACATTCACCAGCATCTTTACCAACGACTTCGGAGTGAAAAAGACACCGTCGTCGCTCGCCACTGCCTTGGCAAACTTGGAGAGGAAGTACTCGTAGATGCGGCCTATCACGTCGCCGCCAATCTCGTCGAGCGTCTCGTTGTTGAATATGCGGAGCAGCTCGCGCAGCAGTTCGTCGCTGAAGTCGGTGTAGCTCTTGGGCAGCACCCCCTTGAGCTGTTCGCTCTGCGCCTCCACGAGACTCATGGCATTGTTGACAGCCTCGCCCAGCGAGTTGATGTCATGGCCGTTTTCCGACTTCAGTCCTGCCGAGGCCACATTGTCGGGCAGTGACACGAGATAGTCAAACTGAGCTTCGCGCGGCAGATAGAGCGCACTCTTGGCGGCAAAGTCACTCGCCTCGATGGGCATCACCCGCCCGCCACGGCTTGGGCGGTTCTTCATGAGTTCCGCCTCCACCATCTTGTAGCGGCTGAAGGCGTAGCGCAGGAAGAGCAGCGCGAGCACGGGCATGCAGTATTGATTGCTTGTCAGCTTGCTGTCAGCGCGGAGCAAGTCGGCCGACTCCCACAAGTCAGCTTCAAGTTTGCGTATGTTTATCTTGTCTGCCATTGTTGCTTGGTTTTATTCATCACGGTGGGGATGTTTTACAGAACCCACCATAACCCATCTTATATTCTAGTTGCTTTAATTTGGTCTCAAATTTACAATTTATATTTG
>CAVHDN010000356.1:0-2323 GCA_963634315.1 Flexilinea sp.
TCAGTGTATTTGTCGGGGATGCTTCCCCAAAGGAACATTCCCACTTGAGCCTTGTCATACTTGCAACCAAGCTCTTCCATTATGCGCTCAGCCCATTTGCGGCGTACGAGATAGGTGTCTATGTTGGCCGTGTGGTGCCATTGGTCGGAGTTGTTGTAGGCTTCGGCGGCTGCAAGCTGTATCCCACGGAACGTGCCGCTGTCGATGTTGCTCTTTATCTTCAGTATCCAACTGATGAATGTGGCGTTTGTAGCGCACAGCCCGACACGCCAACCCGGCATGTTGTGACTCTTCGACATTGAGTTAAGCTCTATGCAGCAGTCTTTCGCCCCTTCCACTTGCAGCAGCGATAGCGGATGGTCGTTGAGGATGAGCGAGTAAGGATTGTCGTTCACCACTACTATGTCATGGCGGCGCGCAAAATCCACAAGGCGCTCGTAGGTCTCCATGCGGGCGTTGCCTCCTGTGGGCATATTAGGATAGTTGGTCCACATGAGCTTCACGTGGCTTAGGTCCATCCTTTCAAGTTCATCAAAGTCGGGTTGCCACCCATTGTCTGCTCTGAGGTTGTAGTTCACTACCTTTGCGCCGAGTATTTTGCTAAGCGATGTATAGGTAGGATAGCCGGGGTTGGGAACGAGCACCTCGTCGCCTGGGTTGACGAATGCCAGGGTAATGTGGAGTATTCCTTCCTTGGAGCCTATCAGCGGCTGTATCTCCGTGCGTTCGTCAAGGCTTACCCCATACCACCTTTTGTAGAAGCCGGCCATGGCCTTGCGCAACTCAGGCGTACCTATGGTAGGTTGGTAGCCGTGTGCATTGGGTTGGCGCGCAGTCTCGCACAACCGTTCCACCGTAGCGGGCGACGGCGGCATGTCGGGACTGCCTATGGCTAAGCTTATGATGTCGCGTCCCTCAGCGTTGAGCTGTGCCACTTCCTTGAGCTTCCTGCTGAAATAGTATTCGCTCACAAGTTCCAGTCGGTTGGCTGGCTGTATTCCTTTATGCTGTTTGTTTTCCATTGACATATTCTCCCAATATCTTAAGTTCTTTCGTTAACGGTGCTATTGCATCGATGCTCTGCCGGTAGCGTGTGATATTGTCGTAGGTCACATCGACATAGAAGAGGTATTCCCACTCGTGGCCTATGATGGGCAGCGACTGTATCTTGGTCAGGTTTATACGGTAGAACGACAGTATGCTCAACACCTGCGACAGTGAGCCTTCCTCGTGGGGCAGAGAGAACACCAAGCTCGACTTGTCGGTCTGCTCTATGTGGCGCAGGAAGTCGGCCTTGTGAGGGCTGCACACTACGAGAAAACGTGTGTAGTTGTGCTTGTTGTCCTCTATGTGGTCTTCCAGTATCTTCAGCCCGTATAGTCTTGCTGCGTCAGCACTGCAAATGGCGGCTCTGCCGTTGTGGACTTCCTTGGCTATCTCCTCTGCGGCTCCGGCAGTATCCTCCGCCTCGACAGCTTTCACGCTTGGGTGCTTGGAAAGGAAGTCACGGCACTGCATGAGTGCCACAGGATGGGAGTGAACCTCAGAGATGGTGTCCCAGTCGTCGTCGGGAAGACAGCAGATGCAGTGGGAAATGTGCAGCTTGTGCTCGCCTACCACCGTAGTGCCCGACTCGCGCAGCAGTTCGTAGTTGTGAAGCAGACTGCCCGCGATGGTGTTCTCTATGGCCACCATGGCTATCACCGTTGGGTCTTTGCTTATGTTGGCGAAGACATCCTCGAAAGTGGGGCAGCAGATGAGTTGCAGTTGCTCGCCCTCGAAGTACTGGTGGGCTGCTATGTCGTGGAAAGACCCGACCATGCCTTGTATGGCTATTCGTTTCATGCGCTATATTCCTTTTCTTTGTCTTTGCACTACGAAAAATCCCGCCTCATTTGTTGTGAAGCGGGATTTGAACGTAGATATTATTGTTTGTTGATTGTCTATCTCATAAGTTGAACTCTACACGCAACTTCCCGCTTCGCACTGCCATGCAAAGTAAAAATAGAAGCCGTAAAAGTATGAGTTACCTCTTGTCATGTTCTGTTGTTTTGTTCTTATTCGAGCGCAAAAGTAAAACATTTATTTGGAATGGACAAATAAAAATAACAGTTTTCTTTGTTTTGACACAAAATTGAAACTTTTCGTGCATACTATCAAAAGGCGATGGACAATATAGCTGTCCACCGCCTTTTAATTCTTCTTGCCCGCACTGGGGATGTTATTTTGCGTAGGCCACGCTTCTTGTCTCGCGGATTACGGTTATCTTGACCTGTCCGGGATAGGTCATCTCGTTCTGTATCTTGTTGGCAATCTCGCCCGA
>CAVHDN010000357.1:0-2322 GCA_963634315.1 Flexilinea sp.
TGGGCTTCACCACACCCTTCATCTCCAGTTGGAAGAGTAGGGCCGCCGTCTTGTTTATTGGCAACGACGTGCGTGTGGCTATGATGTCTGACGGCAGGTCGTTGGTGTGGCCCAACAGAGTCACTATGGTCTGTTCGTCTGCGTCAAGCTCGGGAAACAGCGTGCGCTCTATTCCCTTGGCCTTCGCCTTGTGCAGCTTCGCCTCATCGTCCCAGCGCATGGCCTTTACGAGGTCTTCGGCACATGTGATAAGAGCCGCCCCATTGTCGCGTATCAGACGATTGCAGCCCTCTGAGTAGGGTGCATTCACCGCTCCGGGAAAGGCAAACACGTCGCGTCCGTAGCTGTGGGCTATGTTGGTGGTGATGAGTCCGCCGCCCTTGCTTGCCGACTCCACCAGCAACGTAGCATCGGCTATACCTGCCACTATGCGGTTGCGCCGTACGAAGTTGGCCTTGTCGGGCTTGGTCATCGACATGAACTCCGTGAGCAGTCCGCCCTGCGAGAGCATGGTCTTGGCCGTGTCGCGGTGGGCTGAAGGGTAGAGGGTGTCGAGCCCGTGGGCAAGCACACCCACTGTGTCGAAGCCGTTGGTGAGTGCCTCGCGGTGGGCGCAGATGTCTATGCCGTAGGCCAGTCCACTTACTATGAGCACCTGTGGACACCACTGTCGCAGTTCCTCCACAAACCGCCGCACGAGGTCGCGGCCATATACCGTGCAGTGGCGTGTGCCCACTATGCTCACCACTCTTGCGGTGTTGAGTGTCGCCGAACCTTTGTAGTAGAGCACTATGGGAGCATCGGCGCAGTCCACCAGGCGTTGCGGATAACCCTCACTGCCTATGGGCAACACTTCTATGGCGTGCTTTTGGCAAAACTCAAGCTCCGTCTCTGCTCTTTGCAGCGGTTCGTCCCAGTGGCGCACAGCCTCCACAAAGCGTGGAGAACAGTATTCCACCACAGTGTCTATGTCGTTGCGGTGGTCGTAGATGGCCTTAGCGCTGCCCAGTTCGCGGTATAGGGCCAGTGCGGTGGTGAAGTTGAAACTGCTTATTCGCGTCAACGCCATGGCGTAGAGCGTCTCTTGGTCATTCATTCTGTCGGTGTTTTTGTCTTGTATTACATGGGTGTTGCCGTCTTGGGGTGTGATTTATAGTTCTTCCCCTTACAGATATTTTGCAAAAGCACGGTCATAGTCATCGCTGACGGATGGGCGACCGTTTATCAAGCACACCACCTCCGTCTCGCTTGTCATGCACAGTTTGTCGTCGGAGGCGCGGTATATGTCGTGCTGAAATATGTAGCGCACACCCTTCTTGCGCAGTGCAAGGCGCGACACAAACTCGTCGTCGCACCGCAGCGAAGTCTTGTAGCGCATGTTCACGCCCACCACCACGGCATCCACTCCACGGCGGTGCATCTCGGCGAAACTCAGTCCGCACTCCTTGAGAAACAGGTGACGTGTGTGCTCGGCATAGTGCAGGTAGTTGGCGTTGTTCACTATTCCCTCTATGTCACACTCATAGTCGCGCACCATCATGCGCGCCTCAAAAATATATTTCATCGCTGTTGTTCGTTTCGTTCTTTATCGTATGGCGGTTCTTTTAGCCTCATTAGCCCATGTGCTCTTTCTCGTTGACTTTGCCGCATCCCTTCAGATACTCGTAACCAATGCGGCAGCGCAGACAGTCCTTGCGGTCGCAGTACTCGCGCTTGAGTTGTATGAGGGCTTGACTGTCGCCAGCGGTGCTCACCTCAAGACCGCACTGTCGCCACATTCTTATTATGTTGTTGCTCTCGGCCTTCATGCTGTCGAGAAATTCCATGGCGCGGTCGCACAGCTGTTCGTTGGAGGTGTGGCGGCCATAGGCGAAGAGCATGGGGATGGCGGTGTTTATCATCAGGAGGTTCACCGATGTTGCCGACAACCGTTTGGCATTCTTCGTACTTTCGGAGCCAAAGGAGTAGTGGGTCTCCCAGTAGGGCGTGACGTGGGTCTGCATGAGCTGTCGCAGACTTTCCACCGTGTCGCACTCCAACAGAGCCCCGAGTCCTGTCTTGCCGTCGCAATAGAGGTTGGCGAGTTGTGATATGCGTATGTGTGGGAAATTCTGTGGACGCAGCCGCAGAAAGCGCCAGAGCTTGTAGTCCATGGGCACAAGACCGAACTTGCGCGCCAGATGATGATACTCACCGCGCAACTGGTTGAAGTAGCCGTCGGCCAATGCCTCGTCTCTGTGGCGTGAGGGTATGGACGCTTCGTTGAGCAGTCCCGCTTGTCCCATGAAGAACGCCTCCACCTGCAACACACTGTCTCTGTGG
>CAVHDN010000358.1:0-2283 GCA_963634315.1 Flexilinea sp.
GCATAACACTCACGCCAAAGGGCGGCAATGCCATCAACGTGGCCGAAAGCGAGGACTGGAAAAGCTACACGGGAGCGTATATCGACGAGGGCTTCCTAATAGACTTCCTCACCCCGGAGGAGTATTTCGCCTTTCTAGCCAAGACCGCAGGCATTTCTGCCGAAGAGACAACAAGCCGTCTGGAATGTTTTGCTCCGTTTACCGGTGGCGAAGTGTTCGGGAAGAACGTGCTCATACGCAATCTTTCGGCTGGCAACAAACAGAAGGTGGGCATCATCTCGGCTTTCTTCCGCCAAACAGAGTTGGTGGTGCTTGACGAGCCGTTCAACTTTCTCGACCCGACGAGTCAAAACCTGCTGAAGAAGACCATAGCCGAATATAGTCATGACACTGGGGCTACCGTAATCGTCAGCAGCCACAACCTCACCCACACGGTAGATGTAAGCACACGCATAGTGCTCTTGGAGCATGGAAAGGTGGTGCGCGACATACCTAACAATGGTGAAGGTGATGTGGAAACAGAGCTTAACGACTACTTCAAGGCGTGAGTGTCACCACAAATAGGTATTTTTAGCCAAAACGAAAATGGGCTTTTCTTCATTGTAACTCCAAATTGTTACTTTTGCAGAAAAGTCGAAAAGAACGATGAAACTATCTGAACTGAAGACAGGCGAGCGCGGCGTGATAGTGAAAGTGCTGGGACACGGAGGCTTCCGCAAGCGCATTGTCGAAATGGGATTCATTAAGGGAAAGCTGGTGGAGGTGCTTCTCAACGCCCCTCTGCAAGACCCTGTGAAGTATAAGGTCGTGGGCTACGAGGTGTCGCTGCGCCACAATGAGGCGGCCATGATAGAAATCATTTCCGAAGAGGAGGCCAAGAGCTACGAGACGACACAAGAAAGCAACGACCGACTGGCGCCGGAGATGGTAGATGGCAGCGACATTGACGAGAATGCACTTACCGACAAGCAACTGCGCGAAGCAGCCATGAAGAGACGGCGCACCATCAATGTGGCCCTCGTGGGCAACCCCAACTGCGGCAAGACCTCTCTGTTTAATGTGGCCTCCGGTGCTCACGAACGTGTGGGAAACTATTCCGGAGTGACCGTTGACGCCAAGGAGGGACACGCCGAGTTTGAGGGCTATGAGTTTAATATAGTCGATTTGCCCGGCACATACTCACTGTCGGCCTATAGCCCCGAGGAACTTTACGTCCGCAAACAGATAATAGAAAAGACGCCCGATGTTGTCATAAATGTGATAGACTCCAGCAACATCGAGCGTAACCTGTATCTCACCACCCAACTCGTGGACATGCACTTGCGCATGGTGTGCGCCCTGAACATGTTCGACGAATTTGAAAACCGTGGCGACAAACTCGACTACGGAAAGCTTGGACAGTTGTTTGGCGTGCCGATGGTGCCCACAGTCTTCAAGACGGGCAAGGGCGTTGACCTGCTTTTCCACATCATCATTAACATGTATGAGGGTGTTGACTATCTTGACAAGGACGGAAACATTAACCCCGAGGTGGCAGAGGACCTGCAAAACTGGCATAAGGACTATGCCAAAGACCTCACCCAAGAGCATGGGGAGGACTTCGCCCACGGCCCGAAGCCTAAGAACAGTGTGTATAGGCACATTCACATCAACCACGGACAACTTCTGGAGCAAGGCATAGAGGTTGTGAAGAGGGAGATACAAAAAGACGAACAGATAAGGTACAAGTATTCTACACGCTACCTCGCCATAAAACTACTTGAGGGCGACAAGGCTGCTGAAGAAGCGGTGAAGTTGCTGCCGAACGCGAAAGAGATAATGGCGGCACGTGACGAGGAGGCTCGAAGGATAAAGGACGACACTCAGGAGGACTCCGAGACAGCCATCATGGATGCTAAATACGGCTTCATACATGGTGCGTTGCAGGAGGCGGGCTATGCCGAGGGCAACAAGACCGACACCTATCAGGCCACTCACCTTATAGACAGCATCATAACCAACAAGTATGCTGGCTTCCCCATCTTCTTCATTCTGCTTTACGTGATGTTCCAAGCCACGTTCTCCATTGGTCAGTACCCCATGGACTGGATAGATGCAGGCGTGTCGGCATTGGCCGATTGGCTTGGCTCCACTCTTCCCGAAGGCCCTGTGAAAGACCTTCTTGTGGATGGTATCATTGGTGGCGTGGGGGCTGTCATAGTCTTTCTCCCTCAGATACTCATACTTTACGCCTTCATTTCGTTCATGGAAGACACCGGCTACATGGCACGTGCTGCATTCATC
>CAVHDN010000359.1:0-2272 GCA_963634315.1 Flexilinea sp.
GTGTGGAAGGACTCTGTGTGGCGCAGCATAAAGAACCTCGGCACACCGCTCGACTACCAACAGTCGTTCACTGCGTCTTATCAGTTGCCGCTCAACAAGTTGCCCATATTCGACTGGATGAACGCCGACGCCTCTTACTCTGCCACCTACTCGTGGGTACGCGGCACTGAGCTTGACGACGGCTCGTCGCTCGGCAACACCATATCCAACAACCGCAACCTGAACATCAACTCCACGTTCAACATGGAGACGCTCTACAACCACTTCCCATTCCTGAAGAAGGCCAACGAGCGGTTCAAGAAGTCGGTCACGCCAACGAAGAAGCAGACCAGCAAAGCCAAGCAGACGGCAAAGGCCGACAAGAACAAGCAGAAGACTGCCGACGGCAAGGACCAAGCGGCCAACGACAAGCAGGCCAAGGACAAGCAGGCCAAGGACGACAAGAAGGATGCCAAGGCGCAACAGAAGGAGAAAGCGGCTCTGCCTAAGAACAAGAACACCTATCAGAGGGAGGTGACGCTGAAGACCGACACCACCACGACCATTACCCACAACAAGAAGAGCAAGCGGCTCATAGTGACGGCCAAGACCAAGGACGGCAAGCCCTACAAGTTAAAGTATAAGACGCTCGACGACAACCGCATCTTGATAAAGAACCTCGACTCGGTACAGATAAAGTTGAGCGTGACACCCAAGGAGCCACTCGACAAGCAGTGGTGGTACAGTCCGGCGCAGCATCTGGCGCGCTTGATGATGATGGTGCGCAACGTCAGCGTGTCCTACCGCAACCAGTACTCCATGTCTCTGCCGGGCTTCATGCCCAACGTGGGCGACGCCTTCGGGCAGCGCACGGGCAGTGTGCTTGCGCCAGGACTCGACTTCGCCTTCGGTCTCACGGGCGACAGCTATGTGGAAAAGAGCTACAACAACGGTTGGTTGCTCACGAGCGACAGTGTGGCCACGCCCGCCACGACCAATGCGAGCGAGGACCTGCAGGTGAGAATGACGCTTGAACCCATACGCGACCTGAAGATTGACCTCAACGCCAGCCGTACCGTAAGCCGGGCCAAGAGCATACAATATATGTATGAGGGCATGCCCACAACGCAGAGCGGCACGTTCAACATGACCACCATAAGCATCAAGAGTGCCCTTGAGGGCATGGGCAACGCCAACAACGGCTACTACTCCAAGTCGTTTGCCAAGCTGTGCGCCTCCATCGAGGGCTTCCGCCAAAGGGTGCAGGACCGCTATGCCAACGCCACCTACCCCACAGGCACCTACGATGCCAATGGAGTGAACCTCTCCGGCACACCCTACAATGCCGAATTGGGCACAGTCAACAAATATAGTGCCGATGTGCTCATTCCAGCGTTCCTCTCGGCCTACACCGGTGGTTCCTCGCTCGACATCTTCCCAACGCTGAAGCGCATGCTCCCCAACTGGACTCTGCGCTACTCCGGACTGAGCAAACTGCCATGGCTGCGCGACCACTTCAAGAGCGTCAACCTCAACCACTCCTACAAGAGCGTGTTCGCCATAGGCAGCTACGCCTCCTACAGCACCTACCGCGAGTACATGGACGGCATGGGCTTCATAACCGATGCCACCACGGGCAACCCTGTGCCCAACAGCATGTACAACGTGAGCACGGTGAGCATAAACGAGTCGTTTGCGCCACTGATTGGTCTTGATGTCACTCTGCAGAACAACATGACCTGCAAGGTGGAGTATCGCACCACGCGTGTGCTGAGTCTGAGCATGACCAGTGTGCAGATAAACGAGGCGCTCAGCAAGGACTTCGTCATTGGCATGGGCTACAAGATTAGCAACTTCAACCTCTTCGGCAGTGGCTCGTCGCGAAAGATACGCAAGACGCAGAGCGGACGCAACAGCAAAGACAACAAGCAACAGACAGCCACCAACAACAAGGGGAAGTCGGGGGTTAACCACGACCTCAACCTGCGTCTGGACATATCGTTCCGCAAGCAGGCGTCTATAACGCGCGACATCGCCACGGTGACGAGCACTGCCAGCAGCGGCAACTCGGCGTTCAAGATGTCGTTCATGGCCGACTACACCCTCTCGCGCTTGCTCACGCTCAGCGCCTACTACGACCGTCAGACCAACACGCCTCTGCTCGCAAGCAGCAGCTACCCCACCACTACTCAGGACTTTGGAGTGAGCCTGAAGTTCTCGCTCACAAGATAAGTAGAGAGTATAGTAGGTGCAGATTTCCAAGCTGCACCCTTGCGCACAGGGTCGCACCTCG
>CAVHDN010000360.1:0-2243 GCA_963634315.1 Flexilinea sp.
GCTAAATAAAAGGGCTTCCGTCCTCCACTCAGTGGAAGGCAGAAGCCTTTTTCTTATGGATGCACAACAACCGCTTAACAGAGCGGGATTTGTACTCTCCCACACCCCGAATGGGATAATCCAGGCGGCTCAATAATCTCTGCGGCTCTGCGTGAAAACAAGACTTAGGCGATTGGCTTTGATGCGTTGTAGAGCTGCTGAGCAACCATGCGCTCAGCCTCCGCCCTTGCCGGCTTGCCGGTGGCAGTCATCGGGAGGCTGGTGACGTTGACAAAACGCTTGGGAACCCAATAGGCTGGCAAGGCTTTGACACACAAGTCAAGAAGAGTGTTGCTTGCGAGGCTGTCGCCTTCATACAAAAGCACAACGACCTCGCCAAACTTCCTGTCCGGCATCTTGGTTATCATAAACGGCATGGGCAGGCATTGCCTGAGCCTGTTCTCCACGTCCTCTATCTGTATCTTTATGCCACCCGAATCTATGACATTATCCTTGCGTCCGAGGATTCTGAACTGCAGTTTTCCCGTGATGTTATCCGTGCGAAGCTCCACCCTGTCGTTGGTCTTCAACACACCCTCGTGTACCAAAGGCGCATCAATGACCAGGCAGTCGTCCTCGTCCGTACTTACGTCCACTCCGTCAAACGGCGTGTACCACAGGCTCGCCGCATCGCCGTTGAGCCGCCTCAGGGCTATGTGCGAAAGCGTCTCGGTCATGCCATAGGTGCTCCAGACATAGTTTGGGAAGGTCCGGAGCTCCTTTGCCAGATCTGCGTCTATCGCCCCACCTCCTATTATAAGGTGCTTTATCCGCGCGAGTTTTGCTCTCTCCTCCGGCACCTGCAGCGAGTTGTAAACCTGCAACGGCACCATGGCGGCAAACGTAGTGGCTTCAACCGAAGCCAACGGATGTCCGCTTGGCTTCACGCTGACGAGCTCCAAATGACGTTCTATCGCCCTAACGACCACCATCTTGCCAGCTATATAATCGAGCGGCATGCAGAGCAAGGCGGTGTCGCCGGGCTTCAAACCGAGGAAGTCGCACGTGACGCGGGCCGAGTTGAGCATCTTCTCCTTCTCAACCCACATCGGCTTAGGCTTGCCCGTGGACCCACTCGTGTGCACAAGCACCGTGGGACTGTCGTTGCGCCATTCGTTCAGGAATTCTTCAAGAACCATAGCTTGTCTCCCTTTATCCTCAACGGCATCTCCACATTGTCGGTGTAGAGCATGCCCGTTCCCAATCCTTGCGGCATGGAAACCTGCGGACCATACTCCTCGGCGCAGAAATGCGCAATGGCGTTCAGGCCCACATTGCTCTCCAACGCTGAGGTAATCCACGACCCGACGCCACGCTCTTTGGCCAGCCTTATCCACTCTCTGCAACCCATCATGCCACCGTGCAGACTGGGCTTGAGCACGATGTAGGCAGGACGAATGGTATCGAGCAACCGCACCTTCTGCTCAGGCTGGTTCACGCCTATCAGCTCCTCGTCGAGAGCTATCGGCAATGGCGATTCGGCGCAAAGCCGCGCCATGTCTTTCCATTGGTGCTGCTTAATGGGTTGCTCTATCGAATGGATGTCATATTTGGCGAGTTCCTCCAGCCTTTCCATGGCATTGTCGGGCGTGAATCCGCCGTTGGCATCCACGCGCAGCTCTATCTGCTCCTTGGTGAAATGCTCACGGATGTGCCTCACGAGGTCCAGCTCGCGTTCGAAGTCTATCGCCCCTATCTTCAGCTTCACGCAGTGGAAGCCCTGCTGCAACTTCTCCTCCAGTCGCGCGTACATCTCCTCGAAGCTGCCCATCCACACGAGTCCGTTGATGGGTAGGCCCTCCTGCCCTAAGCCAAACGGCGTATTCGAGAGCGACGTGGAACCATTGGCGTCGAGTTGGGCAAACGCCGTCTCCAAGCCGAAGAGTATGGAGGGATACGGCCTCAGCATCTCGTAAGGAATGCCTTCAGTCTGCTCCACCCATTGGCATGCCTTACGCAGCAACGCCTCATACCTGTCAGCAGGCATGGCATCGCAGCTCAAGTCGGGCAACACTGAGCACTCGCCCACGCCCTTGACGCCATCCTTCTCAAGGGTGACATAATAAGAAAGATGGGTGGTGTACACGCCACGCGATGTCCCAGCCGGTTGCTTGAAATGCAAGAGCCTGGAAGAGATAAAAGTCTTTATCATGTTTTTATGAAACCATTACTTCGTAGAGTCTATTAAACGCCCAACCCAAGAC
>CAVHDN010000361.1:0-2228 GCA_963634315.1 Flexilinea sp.
ACCGATAACGCCCATGTTGATGATGCCAGTGGCCGACTTGGTGTGAGGGCCGAGTTCCTGCAGGCCGAGGTTGAAAATAAGGGGCCACATTACTGAATGGAATAGTCCTGCAGCAAGCATTGCCCAAACAGCAGCCATGCCGGAGAGCAAGAACGAAACGCCTACGCACAAAGCACCGCAAACGAGGCATATGGTAAGAAGCTTGCGAGGCTCGAACTTGCTGAGAATGCCTGCGCCAATGAAACGGCCCACCATCATGCCTCCCCAATAATATGGAAGGAAATCGGTGGCCTGTCCCAACGACGGGTCAGCCTTGAAGTAGGCGGGGAGCATGGAAGGAATACCTATTTCCAATCCCATATACATGAAGATGCCCAATGCACCAAGCCATACATGAGGATAGGCAAACACGCTGCTCTTATACTCTATGTGCTCACCGCTTTCCTCTGCCTGCTCAGCCTCATTGATTTTCGGCAATTTCAAGAATACCAGTATAAGGCAGATAATCAAAGTGAAAATGCCCAAGCCCAAGAACGGAGTAGGAACATTTTCGGGAACTTTGGGTTTGTCGGCTATGATGACAGTCGTGATGAACATGGGCGCAACAGTAGTGGCTACAGAGTTGAGAGCTTGGCTCAGAGTCATGCGGAAGGCTCCCTTCTCAGGAGAACCAAGCACCATTACATAAGGGTTGGCCACGTTCTGAAGCATCACTACACCCATGGCCACAATGAACATCGAGCACAAGAAGATTGTATAGACGTTGGCACTGCCTGCACTAATGGCGTTGCTCAACCCTAAAGAGTTGATGATGAAACCAATACCTGCCACAGCAAGACCCAAAAGCAGTGTGCCCTTGTAGCCTATCTTGCTCATTAGCATGGCAAACGGAATGGCCAGCACATAAGCTCCATAGAACGCGGTGTTGACAAGTTGTCCCTGTGTGTCGCTAAGGTTGAACGCCTCTTTGCAGAATTCAATCATAGAGTTGTTCATAGTGGTGATGAATCCTATGAGGAAGCATACTATGAACACGATGATAAGTGCGAACGTGTAGTTCGGTCTTTGATTTTGACTCATTTTTAAAGTGTGTGTTTATGGAATAAAGTTAAATAGTCTGATTTCCAACTTCTTATTTCTTTACTTCTCCACGCCGAATTTGTAGATGGTCTTCTGCTTATACTGCTCACCAGCATTGAGCACCACCGACGGGAAGTATGGATGATTGGGAGAGTCGGGGAAGTGCTGGCACTCGAAGCAGATGGCTGAACGACGCGGGAATGTTGCTCCGTTCTGGCCTTTGTAGCCGTCGGCCCAGTTGTCCGTATAGACTTGTACTCCCGGCTCTGTTGTATATACCTCCATTGTTCGTCCGCTTACAGGCTCCGTCACCTTGGCGGCAAAGCTCAACTCGCCTTCCTCTTTCTTGTTGAGCACGAAGCAATGGTCGTAGCCTGCACCGTTCTTTATTTGGATGTCGTCAGCATCGATATCCTGACCCACGGGTTTGGGCGTGCGGAAGTCGAAAGGCGTACCCTCCACCAAGCGTATTTCGCCTGTGGGTATTGAAGTTTCGTCTATTGGAATGTAATAGTTAGCATTGATTTCGCAAACAAGATTGTCGATAGTTGGTGTCGGGTTTGCGATTCCGGCAAGACTGAAAAAGCCGTGATGCGTAAGGTTCATCACCGTTTTCTTATTGGTGCAAGCGAGATATTCTATAACAAGTTCGTTGTCGTCGGTAAACGTGAACTCCACCGTAACTCTGAATTCACCAGAGAAGCCCTCTTCTCCATAGGCCGAAACATAGTGCAGTGCCAACGAGCGAGGCCCCATTTGACGTGCGTCCCATACTCTCGCGTGAAATCCCGTAGGCCCTCCGTGCAGAGCGTTGGGGCCGTTGTTGATGGCCAACTGATATTCCTTGCCTTTCAAGATGAAGTGGCCCTTTGCTATACGGTTGCCGTAGCGTCCGATGAGTGTTGAGAGGAAAGGCTCCGGGCTATTCATTACGTCCTGAATGTTGTCGTGCCCCTGAATGACGTTGGCCACTTTGCCGTCTTTGTCAGGCACCATTATTGCGACGACTGCCCCTCCATAGTTGGTTATTGCCACTTCATATCCTTTTCTGTTGCGGAGTATGTACAAGTCTGTCTTCTTTCCGTTAACCGTGGTCTGGAAGTCCTTGCGCTTCAGACCACACATATTCGCAGTCTCAATGGTGGTGT
>CAVHDN010000362.1:0-2226 GCA_963634315.1 Flexilinea sp.
ATTATGTCTTTCGTCAGGAACATGTGGTGACCGATGATACGGGTAAAATTTTGGAATACAAAAAACTGAATGACATAGGTCGGCAGTTGTCTGATATTCTCATTCGTCGGCGCAAGAAAGATGTGAAGCTGCAGATGCCAAAACGGTCCGACAAAATTCTGTTGGTGCCCATGACCAAGGAACAACTGGGCATGCACGATGAATGGAAATCGTCGGTGGCGCAGTTGGTGGGGAAATGGCGAATAAAGCATTTCCTGTCCGAAAACGATCGCAAACGTCTGCTTCTGATGCTTTGCCAAATGCGAATGGTGTGCGACAGCACATACATTATAGACCAGAAGAGTCGCAACGACACAAAGGTGGACGAATGTGTGAACATTATAAGCAACATAATGAGTGAAGAAGGTGAGAAGGTTGTGGTGTTTAGCCAATGGGAACGCATGACTCGTATAATTGCTCAAGAGTTGGAAAAGAAAGACATAAGCTATGAGTATCTTAATGGTGGGATACCATCTGAGAAACGAAAGGCCATGATTGACAATTTTACAAGCAACCCTGAAAGCCGCGTGTTTCTTTCCACCGACGCTGGTTGCACTGGCCTAAACCTGCAGGTCGCATCTACTATAATTAATGTGGATCTGCCATGGAACCCTGCTGTGCTTGAGCAGCGTATAGGCAGAATATATCGTTTGGGGCAGAAGAACAACATTCAAGTGATAAATCTTGTAACCCCTTATTCCATAGAAGAGACAATTGTGGGTAAGTTGCGTTTCAAGTCTTCGATGTTTGAAGGCGTGCTCGACAATGGGGAAGACTCAGTATTTGCCGACAACGACAAGTTTGGTAAACTGATGGAGACTGTTGGCAGTATAGTTGATGATATTTCCACTGATGACAAAAGCGTATCCGTTGACGATTGTGAACCCAAACGAAACGAAGACAATGAGCCGAAGGCTGCTGATAAAGAATTTAGCGAAGCTACAATGGATGGTGATGAGGCAGACGAAAAGGATATATGTGGTGTACAACGGCAGTGGACCAATGCCTCACAACAACCATCTGAAGAATTCCAAGAGTCTGACCGTCAATCGTATCAGAGCGAATCGGCCACTCACCAACGTAAACCGAAAGAACTGGTAGCCCAAGGGGTGTCGTTCCTTTCCGGATTAGCTGAAACGTTAAAGTCGCCCGAAGCCACTGCCCAATTGGTGGAAACAATAGTTGAAAGGGACGAAGTCACAGGAGAGACAGTGCTGAAGATACCGGTGGAAAGCAAAGAGACAGTGTCAAATCTGCTCAACCTCATAGGTAGGATGTTTGCGAAATAGGATGTTCGCGAAAGAGAAGGAAAATAAAAAAGCAATCCCCACGTTGCCGTGTGAAAGTAAACACGAGAGCGTGGGGATTGCTTTTATGCGGCTTGACATTTTCAAGGCCCTTTGCCGTTTATGCCTTTACCTTGTCGGACTATCGCTATTCGCCCTTAGTCTGTTGGTCCAGTGTCTTGATTTTTTCTTTCACAAGGTTCATCTCGTCCTTGAGTCTCTGCACCTTGCGGTTCATCTCCTCTATAAGGCTGTTGCCCTTCTTGCTCGAAGCGTTGAGGAAGCCCAGGTTGTTCTCGTAGGTCTGCACCTCACTCCTTAAACCCTCATACTGCTTCATGAGCTTTGCCCTCTCGCTGTCTATGACGCTTTCGCCATGCTCCGCAGCGTTCTGAATGCGAGTCTTGAAGTCGGAGAGCTTGCGGCGCGCTATCGTCACGTTTAGCTCACTGTACAACTGGTCGAGCACAGCTCGATAGGCCTCATACAACTTGTCCTTTTCCTTGAAGGGTACATGACCTATGGCATTATATTCATCCACCAACTTGCGCACCGCCTCCTGCACGTTCTCGCCACCCTCGGCGGCAATGGTCTTCAAGCGGTCTATTATCTCCCTCTTCTTCTCAAGGTTGGAACGTTCCTCGCTGCGTTGGTCAGAAGTGTTGGCCTTGCGTGCGTTGAAAAAGAAGTCACACGCCGCACGGAAGTCGGCCCACATCTGGTCGCCGAGCTTCTTAGGTACGAAACCTATCTCTTTCCATTCCTTCTGCATAGCTATGAGCTTTTCAGTCGTAGCCTTCCAGTCGGTGCTTTCCTTCAAGACGTTGGCTTGTTCCACGAGTGCACGCTTCTTTTCCGCATTGGCTTTGAACGTTTCCTTTTGCACCTTATAGTATTCGGC
>CAVHDN010000363.1:0-2221 GCA_963634315.1 Flexilinea sp.
AGGTTGTATTGTGAAAATATGGGACAAAAGACATAAGGTGCGACTAACGTCCAAAAGACCCTAAAATAGGACCAAATAGAAATGAGGCACTTTTCTGGTAGAAATGAGGCACTTTTCTATGAGAAAAGAGGCGCTTTTCTGGTAGAAAAGAGGCGCATTTCTAAAAGGGATGTTATGACAGGGGCTTGAAACAATCTTTTAGAACCCGCCATAATGAATTCGACATCGTAAACTCGACGTGCTGATTGCACAAACGTCGGATTTTGTGCAAAAGACCATTAATATTCGACTAATAAACCATAAAAGCTGAAGACTTTTAAGGAAATATGGAACAGAATACATACCTTTGCAACCAATTTTGTTTAAGGTGGGTTCTATAAATTCCCACCGTAAAGAATAACATTAAACTATGGGTTACGTTTTGTCATCTTACGGCCTCTTTTCGGTTCAATTCGTCTGTTCGTTCAGTCGTATAGCCCGCTATACTCCTTCACTCGCAGACAAATTGCCCTCGAAAGATAGTGCAAACGAGGGCAATGAAAACTTGTTTTCAATTGCCGAGTGCAGCCTATCTTATGCAAAATAGTCTCGTAATCTGACAAAGCCAATTTATAGAACCCACCTTAAATGTTAGCTATTGCGCAATAAGCGTAGCGTTCAGCTCCGCCAACTTTGCGGCAAGCTTTTCTATGAGCGGCATTTGGCAACCGTGGCGGTGAGCCTCAGCTATGGGATTTTCATAGAGGTAGTGCAGTTCCATGGGCTTGTGGTGGTCGAAGTCGAACTTCATGCTCGAGGCGAACGGCGGCATCTTTGCTGTCATATCCATCATCTTTTCAGCATAGTCCTCACCCACTCCACTGGCACCACAAGCATTGGCCACAGTGACAATCTCACTCATCATGCCACGAACGGCACGCCGCGTCTCGTCATTCTGCAAAAGGCTTGGAGCCGACGGGGCGTTGCAGGCCACGGTCATGCCATTGAACGTCATGTTCCACACGGCCTTCTGCCACCTCATGTCAAGGTAGGACGGTGCAACCTTTACCCTCAAGCCCGCCGAGACCATCTCCTCGACCATGGCGCTGAGCCGCTCGGGGGTGCGGCACGAATAGCTCGCAACACTCATGCGACCAAGTCCCATGTGATGAATGCGCCCCGGAGCCACCTTGAGCGTACATATGTAAGACACGCCAGCGGCAATCTGCAAGTCAGGCATAGCCTCTTGCAGGTCGGCCTCTACCCCAATGCCGTTTTGTATGAGCAATACAAGAGTGTCGCCACCGGTCACTGGCTGCAGCATCTGCGGCAGCAAATGGTTGGCTGTGGTCTTCAAGGCCACTATCACCACATCGCACACGGGCATTGTAGCCGTGGTATTGTGGGCGTTCACCTTTGGCAAGCAGTAAGACCCGTCGCACGAGTCAACCTGAAGCCCATGGCCCTTAACGTGTTCATAGTCGCTGTGCAACAGGAAGTGCACCTCATGTCCGGCCTTGGCCAGCAGTCCTCCATAGTAGATGCCTATGGCACCTGATCCTATTATCGCGTATTTCATTTCAAGTAAAAATATATTTGTCGTTCGTTTGGTTGTTGCAAGGAAAGAAGAAGAGACTCATGCCGCCTCCCCTACTTGTTGGCTATGGCAATGCTTGCGAAGCACAGTGCCGCGAGCACGGCCGCCGCTACCGCAAGAATGATGTTTAACGCCTTGTTGCCCATTGTAGCTTTACTTTTCGTTTTCTTATTAGGCGCAAAATTACCTCTTTTTTAGTGAAGGACAAAGAACAAGGAGAAAAGAGTGAAGAATCCCTCACCCAATCGTTGGCACGGTATTTGCAAAACAGCGAGTGAATAAGATAAACCTAAAAAAAAGAGAAACAATGCAGAAAGGAAACATTGGGGTTACGACAGAGAACATATTCCCCGTAATAAAAAAATTCCTCTATTCAGACCATGAGATATTCTTGCGCGAGATGGTGTCGAACGCCGTCGATGCCACGCAGAAGATGAAGACGTTGGCCGACAAGGGTGACTTCAAGGGTGAGTTGGGCGACCTCACCGTGCGCGTTGACGTTGACGACAAGGCCGGCACCATAACCATAAGCGACCACGGCATTGGCATGACCGAAGAGGAGATTGACAAATATATCAACCAGATAGCCTTCTCGGGCGTGAACGACTTCCTCGAGAAGTATAAGGACAACGCCAACAACATAAT
>CAVHDN010000364.1:0-2193 GCA_963634315.1 Flexilinea sp.
GTATATACACATCGATATGGTCGCTCACGTGCCCTCCAGCCTCCACCTTCGAGGGCACCACGCCCACAGTCACTCCGCCAGCCTCATGGGCGGCCTTGGCCACACACTCCATCAGACCCGACGACGTGCCGCCAAACACTATCGTGTGGCCATGCTCAGAGGCCCAGCGACCAAACTCCTCGGTAAGGCTGAAACACTTAGGGTCCAAACGGTCGTTGGCCGAACAAAAAACACATATCTCCATTGTCTCTGCTTTAAATGGTTGGTTATGGTGGGAATTTTTAGAACCCACCTTAAATGATTGTTTTTTTTGGGGGGGGGAAGGAAGAGTCTCTCCCACTGCAAAGATAGTAGTTTCATTTATTTTCACTAACTTTGCAGCCGATAATATATTATTTTTAGTTTGAAGACATTTGAAGAGTTGGGCGTAAGCGAAGAGATTCGCCGCGCCATTGAGGAATTGGGCTTTGAGCATCCAATGCCTGTACAAGAAGAAGTAATCCCCTATTTGCTTGGCAACCGCAACGACGTGATAGCGCTGGCGCAGACCGGCACCGGCAAGACTGCCGCCTTCGGCATCCCCGTACTGCAGCGCATAGACCCACAGAGCCGCGAGACCCAAGCCCTGGTGCTCAGTCCCACACGTGAGCTTTGTCTGCAGATAGCCGACGACCTGCAGGACTTTTCCAAATACATTCCCGACATAAACATCGTGGCCGTATATGGCGGCACATCCATTGAGAACCAGATAAAGGCCCTCAAGCGCGGCGCGCAGATCATTGTGGCCACCCCAGGCCGCCTCATCGACCTCATGCACCGCGGCAAGGCCAAGCTGGAGCATGTGGCCAACGTAGTGCTCGACGAGGCCGACGAGATGCTCAACATGGGCTTTTCCGAAAGCATAAACGAGATATTCGAGGGCGTTCCCGAAGAGCGCAACACCCTGCTCTTCTCGGCCACCATGAGCCGCGAGATAGAGAAGATAGCCAAGAGCTACCTCCACGACCACAAGGAGATTGTGGTGGGCAGCCGCAACGAGGGTGCGGAAAACGTGAACCACATTTACTACATGGTGAACGCCAAGGACAAGTATCTTGCCCTCAAGCGTGTGGTTGACTACTACCCGCGCATCTACGCCATAATCTTCTGCCGCACAAAGCGCGAGACGCAGGAGGTGGCCGACAAGCTCATACGCGACGGCTACAACGCCGAGTCGCTCCATGGCGACCTGTCGCAGCAGCAGCGCGACCTCACCATGCAGAAGTTCCGCCAGCACCTCACTCAGTTGCTCGTGGCCACCGACGTGGCGGCGCGCGGCCTTGACGTGGACGACCTCACCCATGTCATCAACTTCGGACTGCCCGACGACATTGAAAGCTACACCCACCGCAGCGGGCGCACAGGGCGTGCGGGCAAGAAGGGCACGTCGATAGCCATCATACACACGCGCGAGCGGTCGAAGATGAGAGCCATAGAGAAGGAGATAGGCAAGAGCTTCGTGGAGGGCACCATACCTTCGGCCAAGGAGATATGCACCAAACAGCTCTACAAGGTGATGGACGAGATAGTCAAGGCCGACGTGAACGAGGAGGAGATAGAGCCGTTCATGGCCGAGATAAACCGTCACTTCGAGTACATGGACAAGGAGGACGTGATAAAGAAGATAGTGAGCCGCGAGTTCGGACGCTTCCTCGCCTACTATGCCAACGCTCCAGAGATAGAGAAGCCCAGCGGCAAGGCAGCAAGGGAAGAGCGCGGCGCAGGCAAGGGCGCAGGCTCGCGCAGGGACAGGCGCAAGGCGGAGGACGGCTACAGCCGTCTGTTCATAAACCTTGGCAAGACAGACGGTTTTTATCCGGGCGAGGTGATGCAGTATGTCAACAAGCATTGCGAGGGGCGTCAGGAGATAGGCCACATAGACCTGCAAAACAAGTTCTCTTTCATAGAGGTGCCCAAGGAAGATGCCGAGAAGGTGATGCGTGCCCTCGACGGCACTCGCTACAAGGGGCGTGAGGTGCGCTGCAACAGTGGCGACGAGCCAGGCGGCTATGGAGCGCGGCACGCCAAGAGAAGCTCACGCAGCGCTTCCGACGGTCAGGGTCGCGGGCGCAAGAGCCAGGAGTCGGGCTTTGAGAAGTTTGACAAACGCTCGAAGAAGCGTGCCGACGATGGCTTCAACGCACCCGCCAAGCG
>CAVHDN010000365.1:0-2170 GCA_963634315.1 Flexilinea sp.
CATTTCTCCCAGAAAAGAGGCACATTTCTAAAAGGGTGTAGAGACAGGTCTGAAACACGGCCAAATATTATTCGTATTCCTGCAGCGGCAGTGTACCGTTAAGCACGCCAAGGGCGTTGTAGGCAAGCGACTCCATCTCACCCTCACCCGGACTCACCACCACAGGAGCCAGATAGTTGGTCTGTCGCCTGATGGCTTCCACACAATAAGTGCTGTGAGCTATGCCGCCCGTCAGTATTATGGCATCGACCTTTCCCATTAGAGTCACATACATCGCACCTATCTGCTTGGCCACAGTGTAGAGCATTGCCTCAAGCACACTGCGGAATGGTTCTTCGCCCTGCTCCGCCTTGCTCGCCACAGTCACCATGTCGTTGGTGCCCAGATAGGCCATAAGTCCACCGTGCCCACTAATCATGCCGTACACCTGTTTGCGACTATACTTCCCACTAAAGCAGAGGTCAACCAAAGCCCCGGCAGGCAGTGTGCCCGCCCTTTCGGGAGAAAACGGGCCATCGCCATCAAGCGCATTGTTCACGTCGATGACCTTGCCTTGCCTGTGCGCCCCTACGGATATGCCACCTCCAAGGTGTGCTACAATGAGGTTCATGTCCTCATATCTTCGTCCCACCGATACTGCATACTTGCGCGCAACTGCCTTACTGTTGAGTGCGTGAAACACCGACTTGCGCCTAAGGGCGGGCACACCCGACAGACGTGCCTGCGGCTGCATCTCATCAACAACCACTGGATCGGCAATAAACGCGGGACAACCGCAACGCGAGGCTATCTCGTCGGCTATCAATCCTCCGAGGTTGCACACGTGCTCCATCTCTGCATGCCAGAGGTCGTGCTTCATGGCCTCGTTAACGCGATAGACTCCGCCACTGATAGGCTTGAGCAGTCCACCGCGCCCTATCACTGCGTCGAACGTAAGCGGTATGTCGCCTGCAGCCAACTGGTTTAGCACAAAGTCACGTCGGTAGGCATACTGTTCGTTGACATGCTTAAACGCGTTTATCTCCTGCAAGGGATGATGCGCCCCTGCCATCCATGCCGCCTTCTGGTCGTGATAGACAGCTATCTTGGTGGATGTAGAACCGGGATTGATTGCCAATATTCGCTTCATAGTATAGGTGAAAGGTTCAAGTATATTAAAAGGTTATTGTAGCCCTCGTCCCGCCAAAGCGCAGGCCAAGGCCAGACTGTTGTATTTCGACTCCCCACTGTCGGCTCTTGACGCCACCACCACAGGCACTGTTGTGCCACACAGCACACCTGCCATACATGCATTGGCAAAAAGGCTGATGGTCTTGTAGAACACGTTGCCGGCCTCGATGTCGGGGAAGACGAGAGCGTCGGCATGCCCCACAACAGGCGAACTAAGTCCCTTTATACTGCCACTATGGACATCCAAGGCTGTCTTCACGTCCATGGGACCATCCACTTCCACCTTTCCGTAGAAGCCCTGCCCGGCTCGTTGCTTCAGTGTCTCATAGCTTTGGGTGAGCGGAAACTTCGCGCTCAACTTCTCCGTGCAATGTATAAGGGCTATCTTGGGCACCTCCGTCCCCACGAGTCGCGACACCGATGCCAAGTGGTGCACTATGGAGTCATACTGTAGGAGTGTAGGATAGGGTATCACGGCTGCATCGGAAAAGGCCAAAAGACCGTTGCGCCCTGGTATCTCTGCCAAGGCCACGTGGGTGAGCACATGGTCGGGCAGTAGCAGTCCGCTTTGCTTGTCAAGCACGGCCCGCAAAAGGTTGTCGGTGTTTATCGTTCCCTTCATGAGCAGGTCTGCCTCGCCACGTCTCACTGCTGCCACTGCTGCTTGGGCTGCAGCATCGGGGGTATCATGGTTTATGGTGGCCACGCGACCGGCTCCTTTCCTGACCATGAGCGACACCTCGGCCGACAATGGTCGGCTACAGAAAAGGGTAAAGTCGGCCACGCCTTCAACAAGGGCGCGCTGAATGACACATAAGGTGTGGTCGTCGTCGGGACAAACCAAAGCCACGCGCCTACGTCGAGGGCTATCTTTCAGACGGGCGGTGATGTCTGCAAAGCCTATATGCTTTCCTTGTGTTTCCATAAGCTGGATTTTTAGTAGGAGCAGTTCTCCGAACTGCGACCCGAACGCTGACGATGTTGTCAAACGGATGAATAG
>CAVHDN010000366.1:0-2163 GCA_963634315.1 Flexilinea sp.
ACTATGCACCATACGAAAGAAAAATCAATTGACGTATATGAGTAAAATCGGAATATTAACTTACCATTCGGGATTCAACTATGGAGCCTGCTTACAGGCATACGCACTGCAGACCACTCTCAAGAAATTCGGGTATGACAGTGAAGTCATCAATTTCGAGACGGATGCCTTTGTGGCAAGTAGGGAGATGTTCAGTCGCAAGCCTGCGAGAATGAAGGAGATCATCAAGAACGTGACGCGTCTGCCATACTGGAAGTCCTTGCATGAGCGTGAGCGTATGTTCAACAACTATACTTTCGATGTACTGAAATCAACACCACGCTACAGGACAGAGCAAGAGGTGATAGACCATGCTGAGGACTACGACTGCATCATCTGTGGCAGTGACCAGATATGGAATCTCACTCACGTGAAGGACGATCCTGCCATCACTCCGCTGTTCTTCCTCAACTTCCCGAAGAAGCAAAGACGTGTGGCTTACTCCGCATCCTTTGCCGGTTTTACTAAGATAGCTGCCCAGCATGAGGACGAGTTTATGCCATGGATTAAGGAGTTCGACTCCATCTCCATACGTGAGCAGGACGGATACGAATACTTGAAGTCAAGAGGCATTGACTGTGAACTGACGCTCGACCCTACAATTCTTTTGGACAAAGAGGATTACGACAATATTTGTCGTCCGCGGCTCATCGAAGAGAAATACATATTGATGTTCGGTTGGGAAACCAATGCCGACCTGATGGAGACCGCCAAGATGGTCTCAAAGAAGATGGGACTGCCTGTATATAACATTGTACCGCCACCGAGAGGAATGTTCTGTGGAATACAAAGGAAACTGGATGTCGGTCCGTGTGAATTCCTGAGCATGATAAAACATGCAGCGTTTGTCGTTACCAACTCATTTCATGGCACAGCTTTCTCCACTACGTTTGAGAAGCCTTATGTTTCGGTTGTATCCGGCAAGGCGGACACACGCATGTACTCTCTGCTCGACCAACTTGGACTGGCTGACCATCTCGTGACAAAGGATAAGGTGGATGTGGACAGAATGATTGCTACAGACTTTGCTCCTGTCAGAGGGAAGAAGGCTGCCCTGCGACAGACATCGTTTGACTACATTAGAACGGCACTGAAAGGACTATGATACGCTTTGATTTCGACAAAGACTGTTGCGGTTGCTCGGCTTGCGCCAACAGTTGTGCCCGTGGTGCCATCACTATGCAACCAAACGCAGAGGGTTTCTTGATGCCCCATGTGGACGAGAGCAAATGTGTGGATTGTGGTCTGTGCGACAAGGTTTGTCCACATCTCAACACTCCGATAGACCGCAGTCTGTTCTCACTGGAAAGTTTCAAGGATAAGAAAGCCTACCTCTACTTCTCCAAGGACATCCGGCGGAAAGAATCTGCCTCGGGTGGTTTCGTGTACGACATATATAATAAGGTGTTGGAAGAAGGTGGGCTGATATGCGGTTGCGAATGGAATGACCACATGGAGGCTGTGCACGTCGTGTCCGATTCTGTTGATGACCTGCACAAGATGCAGAGTTCAAAGTACGTGCAGAGCAATATGCAAGACTGCTACAAGCAGATACGCAAGGCTCTGAAGGAAGGTCGGCAAGTGGCGTTCTGCGGTACGCCATGCCAGACAGCAGGATTGAACTCTTATCTTGGCAAGTCAGACCACACCAATCTGATTTCCATCTGCGTGATTTGCCATGGCGTGCCGTCGCCGGGTGTCTGGAGCACCTGGAAGGGCATCATGGAGCGGAAATACAAGGGCACTCTTGTCGATGTAAACATGCGCGACAAGAGCTATAATGGGTATAGTACATCTTATATACGCTACGCGTTTGATTGCCCGCAGGCGAGCGATGGGCGCGCAAGCGCCCCACATACCTCGTCGAAGCTGAGGAATGTGGGCATGCCCACATACCTCAGCGACCCCTACGTATTCCTGTTCACTGACAACCTCTACCTGCGCCATTCATGCAACCATTGTCAATACAAGGCAGACCAAAACGGAGCGGACATTATTGTGGGCGACTTCTACCAGTCCACCCCAGATGCTGGCAATGACGGCTGTTCGTGCCTATATGCCATGACGGAGAAAGGTGATGCTTGGATAAGGAGTTTGGGCGGAGTGTTGAAAGACACCGACTAC
>CAVHDN010000367.1:0-2154 GCA_963634315.1 Flexilinea sp.
CTTCCTTGCCATAGGCCACAAGCCCAACAGCGATGTGTTCCAGCGCTGGCTGGACACCGACGAGCAAGGATACTTGAAGAAGAAGGACGGGACACCGCGCACCAACCTGCCTGGTGTGTTCGTGGCTGGCGATGTGGCCGACCCACAATACCGCCAAGCTATCACGGCGGCAGGCTCGGGGTGCCAGGCGGCCATCGAGGCAGAACGGTTCCTGGCCACGCTTTAGGCCAACTCAAGTCCGAACAACTCACACAGCGTCGCCACTGCGGGGTTCTGTTTGCTCAGTTCCTCATACTGCTCGCGACGCGTGAGGATGCGCATGCCTTTGGACTGCTCCTCCATGGTCATCTTCATCGTTATGGCATTGTTGTGCAGATAGAGCTTCAGCGTGTTGACAATGCTGCCTTTTATCTTCTCCATCTGCTCAAGCACCAAGCCATTGTCAACCTTGACCTCAATAGCCGGCATGGCTGTTATGACGGGCGTCATGTTCTTCATTCGAGCGGCAATGCCACACAATTTCTGCGGCATTCGGTTGCACATTGACATCCACTGAAACTCAAGGTCTTGCTGGGAAAACTCCAAGTACTCGTCTTTAGGCTTCGCATTGGGGTCGCTGGCATCAAGAGTGTTAGGCAGCACAACTATCTTCGACTGCTGTGCCTTTCGCCTCATATTGTTCCACGAGAAGCCAACTGCGCCCCCACCCGCCTTCAACAATGGGCGGTTGGCGGCATTATATGCCGACGTGGCAACACGCTTCACAGTAGTGCCTTCACCAGACACCGGTGCCGTTTCCTCCGGCGCGGCAGTCGCCACCGGCTTTGCAGCCAGTCCAGCAGAATTTGAGCTATGCCCGACCGAGGCCACCTGCTTAGCCTCTGCTACAGGTCGGGATTGCTGGATGAGGTTTCGGAACAGGGATTTCAGTCTCTTGGGGCTGCGCCCCGCCGCAGGAGAGTCGTCAGGCCCAGTTATCTGGGCAATCTCTATGAGCGTAAGCTCCACAAGCAACCGTTTGTTTCCACTCTGCTTATAGTTGACGTCACACTGGTTCATCAGCCTCAAAGCCTGATACAGGAAACGCGTGTCGCACTTCTTTGCCTGTTCACGGTAACGCTCGCACTGTCTCTCCCCTACTTCAAGGAGCTTCATGGTGCTGTCGTCCTTGGCCATCAGCACATTGCGCACATGGCGCGCAAGTCCGGCAATGAGAAGCCCCGCGTCAAAGCCTTTGTTTATTATGCCATTAAGCAGCACCATAATGTCGGGCACACGGTTTTCAAGACTCATGTCAACAATGCGGAAGTAGTTGTCGGAATCGAGCACATTCAAGTCCTCAATGACCTTGGCATAGGTTATCTTGCCTTGGCAGAAGCTCGCCGCCTGGTCGAATATCGACAAGGCGTCGCGCATGCCTCCGTCGGCTTTCTCAGCTATCACAGAGAGAGCCTCCTCCTCACATTCTATGCCTTCGTTGCCGGCCACACGCTTGAGGTGCTCCACAGTGTCGCGCACGGTCATCCGCTCAAAGTCGTATATTTGGCAGCGCGACAGGATGGTGGGCAGTATCTTGTGCTTCTCTGTTGTGGCGAGAATGAATATCACGTGGGCAGGCGGTTCCTCAAGAGTTTTGAGGAAAGCGTTGAACGCCGCCGTTGACAACATGTGAACCTCGTCGATGATGAACACTTTATAGCGTCCCACCTGTGGCGGAATTCTCGTCTGCTCCATCAGGGTCTTTATGTGCTCCACCGAGTTGTTGCTTGCTGCGTCAAGCTCGAAGATGTTGAACGACCGTTGCTCGTTGAACGCCCTGCAACTCTCACACCCATTGCAAGCCTCACCCTCCGATGTTGGCCTCTGGCAGTTGATGGCCTTGGCAAATATTCGCGCACAGGTGGTCTTTCCCACTCCACGGGGACCGCAGAAGAGGTAGGCATGAGCCAGCTTGCCACTCTTTACGGCATTCTTCAACGTTGTGGTAAGGGCCGTTTGCCCCACCACCGAATCGAAAGAGGCAGGACGGTACTTTCGCGCCGAAACAATGTATTCTTCCATTTATGTTTATAGTAGCTTTTGGTTTGGGTTTTGCGTGCAAAGTTAATGCAAACGAGCGAAAAAAGAGAACTTGTTCTCATTTTTTCCGAGTGC
>CAVHDN010000368.1:0-2153 GCA_963634315.1 Flexilinea sp.
GGAACGTGACAAGCTCGATGTTGAGCTGAAAAAGATACAGCAAACCTATCACGGCAAGTTCTTGCAGGTGCTTTCGGCCAAGAAGGTCTTTGATGTGTTGAAGGCTGAAGACCGCTTCCATCGGCGCATGTTGCGTCGTGGTGGGCACGAGAAGAAATAAAAGTACAACCTCTTCCAAATTTCGCTTACTCAATCCCCGCAAGTGTCCAACTGGCGGGGATTGAGTTGTTTTTGGGCGCATGGAGAGTAGAGTTGTATAGACCCACCTTAATCGACAAAACAGGTTCTCAAGACGTTATTCTGGTGCGAATAATGATAATTGCACGTCTCTTGACAATGATTGCACGCCATAAAAGCAAAAGTTGCCTACATTTGCGACATAAACGAAAGGCATTGCCTACGCAAATGAGATAATGACATGGGTGATTGAAGACCCTAATGGTAATCATAATATAAAAGTGCAACTAACAAACTGAACTATCGTTCTTATCAACTGCAACGAGGACAGTGCTGCGAAGAGTAGCGCTGTCCTCCAAAAATCAGAAAACGATATTCACCGTCACGCGACCCCGCAAGTTCCAAACGACACAAACGGAAGGTTGGCAAAAAGGATGAGTTGGAGACGTGGCACACACAAAAAAAGATGCTTTTAAGGATAACACCTAAAAATGACAATTGTCCATGTCTGGACAGCCAATCTTCAAATGGAGAGGCATGTCTCTTCCTTCCGAATAGAGGAGGGATGTGCCTCTTTTCTTAACTAACTGAAAGAGCAACTAAAATTGCAACAGATGAAAAAGATACTCGCAGTAACCCTGATGGCCCTACTGGCACTGCAGCCGGCAACGGCACAAGCCCCGATGAACGGTGGCGTATGGAAAGACAACCATGGAGCGCATATCAACGCCCATGGAGGAAACGTGTTTAGCCACGACGGCACATACTATTGGTATGGTGAAAGCCGCTCCAACGCAAACGACAGCTATAGTTCGCTTGGTGTTAGCTGCTATACGTCGAAAAATCTAAAGGACTGGACCGACCACGGACTGGTGCTTGCCGTGTCGGACGAGCCGGGAAGTGACATTGAGCGAGGTTGCATCATAGAACGCCCAAAGGTGGTTTACAACAAAAAGACCCGCAAATTCGTCATGTGGTTCCACCTCGAACTAAAAGGGCTGGGCTATGGTGCGGCACGGGCTGGACTTGCCGTGAGCGACACCCCGTTCGGACCGTTCCGCTTTGTGCGCTCTGGGCGTGTCAACGCAGGACTTTACCCCATAGGCTTCAGCAAACAAGACGCTGCTGACCTGCGCGACAAGCTGCGTGCGCCGGAACTTGAGGAGTGGTGGACGCCCGAATGGCGCAAGCAGATAGAACGTGGCATGTTCTTCGTGCGCTACTTGCAAGGAGGGCAGATGGCGCGCGACATGACCATATTCATTGACGACGATGGCAAGGCCTACCATATATACTCATCGGAAGACAACCTGACGCTGCAAATTGCCCAACTCACCGACGACTACATGGCCCACAATGGTTGCTTTGTGCGTGTGGCGGCTGGCGGACAGAACGAAGCTCCAACCATCTTCAAGCATGACGGCACTTACTGGATGATCACTAGCGGATGTACTGGTTGGGCACCCAATGCCGCACGACTTATGAAGGCCAAAAACATACTGGGACCATGGGAGCAGCTGCCCAACCCGTGTCGGGGCGATGGGGCTGACAAGACTTTCGGAGCACAGGGCACATATATATATAAGGTGGAGACTGCGGCGCAAAGGAAAATGTTCAGTGGTGCCGACTATGTGTTCATGGCCGACATCTGGAATCCCGACAACTTGGGCGACAGTCGCCACCTGTGGATTCCTATAACCTTTGAGGACGGCAAGCCTATACTAAGAAAACCATGAAGAACACTTGTTGGAGAAAAGATGTAAAGCACATCGAGCGGAAGAGGGGAAGCACAATCCCCTCTTTTTAGTTACTAAGCAATGTTCAAAAAAACTACAGACGGTTGCCTCTACGGCAATAAATATAAAAATATTTGGCAGTATTTTTAACTATGTCATTACACCCCTTTTAGAAAAGCGCCTCATTTCTATGAGAAAAGCGCCTCATTTCTATGAGAAAAGTGCCTCATTTCTACCAGA
>CAVHDN010000369.1:0-2141 GCA_963634315.1 Flexilinea sp.
CTATACGCCGGAAGGCTTCCTCGTCGTCGTGGTTTATGATGAGCCGGAAGTAGGCAATGATGTCTTTTATCTCCTTGCGCTGGTAGAAACTCACACCTCCGAAGATGCGATATTTGTCGCCCAGACCCACTTCGGGCTTGCGCATCTCCTCCTCAAACGTGCGGCTTTGGGCGTTGGTGCGGTAGAGTATGGCTATGTCGCTGTATTTCAGTTGCTCATCTCTTACCAGGCGCTTTATCTCCCTGCATACAATGCTTGCCTCGCGCTTGTCGGAGATGGTTTCATAGACTGTCACCTTGTCGCCGTCGGCGTTCTCGCTGTACACGTCCTTCTCTATCTGGCTTCGGTTGTGCTTCATCAGCGAGTTGGCTGCCGCCACTATGTTCTTGGTCGAACGGTAGTTGCGTTCCAGCTTGAAGAGTTTTGCCGTGGGATAAGTAGTGTTGAATTTCAGTATGTTGGAGATGTTGGCGCCACGGAAGGCATAGATGCTTTGGTAGTCGTCGCCCACCACGCAGACATGCGGGTTGCCCTTGGTGAGCAGCTCCACTATCATTTGCTGGGCATAGTTGGTGTCCTGATACTCGTCCACCAGCACATATTGGAACCTGTTGGCATACTTCTGCCTTATGTCCTCATGCTCCCTTAGCAAACGGTATGTCTCGGTGAGCAGATCGTCGAAGTCCATGGCGTTGGCTTGCCTCAAGCGTTGCTGGTATGCCATGAATATCTTGTGTGTCTCCGGCATGTTGCGCCTTCTGTCGCGTTGCAGGCTCTCGCCGTCTTCGGCATACTGTGCCGGTCCGCAGAGATGGTTCTTCGCCATCGATATGGCCGCATGCACTGTGGCAGGCTTGTATGTCTTGTCGTCGAGCCCCATCTGCTTGAGGATGTTCTTTATTAGCGAGCGCGAGTCGGTTTCGTCGTAGATGGTGAAGTCGGCAGTGTAGCCTATGGCCTGCGCCTCCACGCGCAGTATGTGCGAGAAGACAGAGTGGAACGTTCCCATCTGCAGGTATCTCGCTCTCTCTTCTCCCACTAGGCTTGCTATGCGCTCCTTCATCTCCCTTGCCGCCTTGTTGGTGAACGTCAGTGCGAGCACGTTCCAAGGCTTGAGGCCGTAATGGTTGAGCAGGTAGGCAATCTTGAAAGTGAGCACTCTTGTCTTGCCTGATCCGGCGCCTGCAATGACGAGCTGTGGCGAGTCGCAGTAGGTCACGGCTTGCTGTTGGGCGGTGTTGAGTTGGGCGAGAATATTTTCGTCGGTCTGCATTTATTAAGGAATCGTTGACTTTAAAAGAGATGATGTGTTAATCGGTATGAATGAAAAATCCGTGTGAATGAAAACATCCATACGGATTAGCCCCCAAGAAAGAATCAGTGGTAGGTGCTTCCTACCGCGGTATTCGGGTCATAGTCTTCTCCTTCTTTCGGGAAAGAGGGGATGTAGCGCATGTTTGCCATGATCTGTCTCTGGCGCTTGCGCATGTATTGGCTCGGGTATTTCGACGAGAACTTCCGCGGGTTGGGCAGCGTTGCCGCTATCAGTGCGCAGTCGGCCCTCGACAGTTCGGTGGCCTTCTTGCCGAAGTTCAACTCGGCGCAGGCGTCAACCCCGTAGATGTTCGACCCCATCTCGATGGAGTTGAGGTATACCTCCATTATCCGCTGCTTGCTCCAGAACAGTTCCATGAGTGCGGTGAAATAGACCTCGAACCCCTTTCTCACCCATGAGCGTCCCGGCCACAGGAATACGTTTTTTGCTGTCTGTTGCGATATCGTGCTGGCTCCGTGCTTGTTTCCGCCTCTGAGGTTGTTTTTTGCAGCTTGCCCTATGGCGTTGAAGTCGAAGCCATGGTGCAGGAGGAACCGTGAGTCCTCGCTTGCCATGACGGCTACAGGCATGTGCGCCGACATCTTGTCGAGCGGTACCCAGTGGTGATGGCAGGTTAGCGACCCGTTTTCGAAGCATCTTATCACCATCAAGGGCGTGATGTAAACCGGAATGAAACGGTAGGCTATGACAGCAAGAATGGTGGAGGCAAAAAATGCCCCCACCACCCATCGTGTGATTATCTTAAAAAGACGCATTGTTTCAATGTGCCGTTAAAGACGCATTAGTTCAGTGTGCCGTTGTTTGC
>CAVHDN010000370.1:0-2134 GCA_963634315.1 Flexilinea sp.
TTCACCAAGCCTGGCATTCAGACATGGTTTGAACTCAACGGTCATCCTTGCATCGACACAGCCGAGATACGCCAGAAGAAAACCATCTGCACCTCGCGAAGCTTTGGCGAGATGGTGTCCGACTTCGACTCCTTGAAAGCCTCCATAGCCACCTTTGCCAGTAGTTGCGCCAATAAGTTGCGCGGACAAGCCTCGGGAGCCAGGAGTGTCACCGTTTTTATTGCTAGCAACCGTTTCCGTGAGGATCTTCCGCAATACGGCAATTCCGCAACCGTATCGCTCCTTGTACCGACAAGTGACACGCTGGAAATAACCAAAGCCGCCATCAGTGCCCTGCAGAGCATCTGGCGCGAGGGGATACAGTACAAGCGTTCCGGCGTCATCGTGAGCGACATCCAGTCCAACGAACACATCGAGGGCAATCTCTTCGACCCCATCAAGAACCGCCCCGAGCGTGCCCGACTGATGCAGACGATAGACAACATCAATCACCAATATGGCTTAAAGACCATACAAATGGCAGTAGAAGGCGACGACAAGCAGGCATGGAAGGTGAAGTGTGAGCATCGAAGCGGCAACTACCTCACCAATGCATATGAGTTGCTGACGGTAAGGGGGTGATATTACATCCGATTCTTTGATTGCCTAATCATGTGCCTTGTTTTAGGCATTTGTACACATTACTCGAGTTTCGGATTTAGATAGAAATGCATGAGTTGACTATAGTCGAGAAGATATGGACAATAATAATCGAAGTCATAGCTGTTGTTGCAGAATTTACCAGTGCCGACTCCGATGATTTGATAACGCAAGTGATTGAAAACAACAAAAGGCTAGTTGCGCTCAAAGCATATGCTGAGTCGGCATGAGGCTAAACCTCATACTATCTATATAAAAGCAAAAGCCCCACCCTGGTTCGCTGTTCTTCGGGAAGCGTGGTGGGAACTGTCGGTGCGAAGATATAATTATTTATTGGATTAGCCAAGCTTTTTCTTGAAATTCTTCAATCTGTATGTGAATTTCTTGCTTGGAGAGGCGAGATTGTAAGGTGTTGAGCTGCAATTTATTGATTTACACGCCCTAAGTATTACGGAGGGCTATCATCTTTTTATGCGCTTAGGGTGTACCTTGAAAGTACCCCCAAAGCACTAAGCTTCATCACTTCAACCACAATGCCAATGCAAGTAGACCGATTACCGAATAGACTGTGCCAACGAGAATCTTCATCCAGAAGTCGGACATCCATATGCCTTCGCCTTGCCGTATGATGTGTCTTGTATTCTTCTCGTGGTCTTCTAACATCTTCAGTATTTGGGTTCGGTGTTCGGCAAGCACATCTTTCTCCTCCTTTATGTAGCGGTTTTTCTCCGAACGGAACTCGTCAAAGCTCTCCTTCTTGATACCAAGGAATATTAGGCTTGCTGGCAATTCCTTCAAACGCTTTGGCTATCTTGTCAAAATTTTCTGCTATAGCACTCAGTCTGTCTATATAGTCTGGCAGTTTTTCGGCTTCCCCGTTGACTTTCTCTGTCTGACCAACGCTCTGCATCAGATTCGTGATATCCACATTGTCTCGTTTGGATGTCTTCATATCTTTACTTCGTTTTTATGGTTGTACATTACGTTATCGTTTCAGTCCTTTATAGACAGAAGCCTTGCACATGCGGTTGGCCATGCGTGCGCAACGCCTTGCCCATGCCAAGTCATCTTCGTCCTTGTCACGTCCCCATCCGTCAGGAGTGCTGCCGCCACCGCCACAAGATTCGGACATCTGTATGGCAGCGTCCAGAAACCCGGCAAACAAGAGCAGAGCCGTCCGCTGGACATCTACGATATTGGCAAACGTATTGTCATCGGGGAGGATGACCTGATTTGAAATAAGGGCATTGACAGCTGATGGGATGTCCAAGTTGTAGTCACGGTAGTTGAACTCAAAGTGGTGGTGTCTCATTGGCGGAACTGAAACCGTTGGCGGTTCGTTGCACCTTGCAGTTCTTTCAGTTTGCAGTTTGGTCGCAGTAGAGGGATGGTTCTCCTCCATCCGCCGCCGCAGAATGATGGAGTATTACCTCCTCACCACCCCCAGGCTGTCCGAGAACCTCTTGCTGCGAATTTTCAACTTTCAATTTGATAG
>CAVHDN010000371.1:0-2107 GCA_963634315.1 Flexilinea sp.
GAACTTGGGTATGTATATCGTCCATCCGTATTTCTTGGCATGCTCGTGGAAGGCGTTGCGCAGTCCGTTGTTGGCGCTTACTCCTCCAGCCACGGCCACATGCTTTATACCGGTCTGCTTCACCGCCATGCGCAGTTTCTTCATCAGTATGTCCACGATGGTGAACTCAAGACTTGCGGCAATGTCGTTCTTGTGGTGCTCCACGAAGTAAGGGTCTTCGGCCACCCACTTCATGAGCGAGTAGAGGAAAGAGGTCTTCAGTCCGCTGAAGCTGTAGTCCATGCCCGGCACGTGCGGCTCGGCAAATTTGTAGGCCTTGGGGTTGCCCTGTCGCGCGAGCTTGTCTATTATGGGCCCGCCAGGATAGCCCAGTCCCATCACCTTCGAGCATTTGTCTATGGCTTCTCCTGCCGCGTCGTCAATGGTTTGTCCGAGCACTTCCATGTCATTGTAGGCATTGACCTTCACTATCTGCGAGTTGCCTCCGCTCACGAGCAGGCAGATGAAGGGCAGTGGGGGAGCCGAAGTGTCGTCGTCGCCCTCTTTTATGAAGTGGGCCATCACGTGGCCTTGCAGGTGGTTCACGTCTATCAGGGGTATTCCCAACGAGCGTGCGAAACCCTTCGCGAAGCTCACTCCCACAAGCAGCGACCCCATGAGCCCTGGGCCGCGTGTGAACGCTACGGCCGACAGCATCTCCTTGTCAATGCCTGCCCGCTTGAGGGCTTGGTCCACCACAGGCACAATGTTCTGCTGGTGAGCCCGCGAGGCCAATTCCGGCACAACGCCTCCATAGGCCTTGTGTACTTCCTGGCTAGCCGTTACGTTGCTCAGCAGCACGCCGTCGCGCAGCACGGCTGCCGAAGTGTCGTCGCAACTGCTTTCTATACCTATTATATATATATGTCCGTCTTTCCTGTCCATGTGAGTGTGCCCGTTTTTTGTTTATGCTGTCAAAATCTCGACGCCATGCTCTGTCATTACGAAAGTGTGCTCCCACTGTGCGCTCGGCTTCTCGTCGCCGGTGATCACTTCCCATCCGTATTTGTCGTCGGCATCGATGAACACTTTCCATGTGCCCATGTTTATCATTGGCTCGATGGTGAACACCATGCCGGGCACGAGCAGCATGCCAGTGCCTTTGTGGCCGAAGTGCATCACCTCAGGCTCGTCGTGGAACTTTATGCCCACGCCGTGGCCGCACAGCTCGCGCACCACTCCGTAGTGGTACTTCTCCGCATGCTTCTCTATGGCGTGGCCTATGTCGCCCACGAAGCTGTAGGGCTTGGCGGCTTCGGCGCCTATCTCAAGACACTCTTTCGCCACCCTTACGAGCTGTTCTTTCTCAGGGGTGGTCTTGCCGATTATGAACATTCGCGACGCGTCGGCATAGTAGCCGTCGAGTATGGTGGTGAAGTCCACGTTCACTATGTCGCCCTCTTTCAGTACGTCCTCTTCCTTTGGTATGCCGTGGCACACCACTTCATTTATGCTCGTGCACACACTCTTGGGGAAGCCCTCGTAGTTGAGGCAAGCGGGTATGGCTCCATGCCCGGTGCAGTAGTCGTGGCATATCTTGTCTATCTCCAGCGTGTTCATGCCTTCGTGTATCTGCTTGGCCACTTCGTCGAGCACGCCGCTGTTCACCACGCCGCTCTTGCGTATTCCCTCTATTTCCTCGGGAGTTCTTATCAAACTGCGCGTGGGCACCAGTTTGCCTTTCTGTTCCCAGTACATAACTTGTTTGTCAAGTTCTGTCGGCTCTGTGCCTGGCAGGACGTGCCATCTTCTTTTCTTTCCAAACATCGTTCCAATACTTATAAGATTGTGCAAAATTACAACATTTCCACTGAAAAGAGTCCGTGTCTTTGCTTTTTTTGCCGTTGCGGCGGTCAGGGCTTATGGTTAGGACGCAGGTCTGAAGCTCTGTCCCAAGACTTGGGCCTGCTGTGGCGTCCGCACGCCCGCGACAATTTTTTTTTCAGAAAAAAGACATTGAAAATTTTGTGGGTTTCAGAATTTGCACTACCTTTGCATCGCAATTCGAAAGGAATTCGGATGCAAAGTATTGGGATATGGTGTAATGGTAACACTACAGATTCTGGTC
>CAVHDN010000372.1:0-2097 GCA_963634315.1 Flexilinea sp.
CGCTCAATGCGGAATGAGCCATACGCTCACAGGGCAATGAGCCATACGCTCATTTGTCTTTGTCTAAACTCATAGTCGTGGGATTCGCTTGGGCATTTTGCCTTTAGAAGCAACGTAAATAGCATAGAAAGATGCTTTTTATGGCTTATTTTGCGAAAATATCACAGAAATACTCGTTATGTGAAGAAATATTTGTATTTTTGCACTCAAGAAACAACTCTAAAACAAATGCTGATAGATTTCACGATAAGAAACTTCATGTCGTACAGGGACGAGGTTTCGCTCAGTATGGTTGCCAGCAACACCGTAAAGGAGTGCGAAGGCAACGGCGGAACATCAAACGTGTCCGTCATAGACAACAACAAACGTATTCTCAGAACCGCAGCCATATATGGCGCAAACGGTTCCGGAAAGAGTACGCTGATTTGCGCCATGGAAGTTTTCAGAACCATGGTGTTACAGTCATTTGTTGACGAGAATGTGGTCAAGAACCTTTCCAACCTGTACTATCATTTCGATACCGAATCTGTAAATGAGCCCGTCTCCATGCAAATGATATTCATGTGCGGCGGTGAGAGATACAGATATGGCTTTGAGGTTGTCAAGAACAAGATTCGGTCGGAATGGCTGTATGTATTGCTCAAAGACAGCACAAAGGAAAGCTATTGTTTCAAGCGTGAAGGGCAGGATATCAAAGTAAACCCCAAGATAATGAAGGGCACACGGGGTATCACATCCAAAACAAGAAGCAACGCCTTGTTTCTTTCCACGTCAGCGCAATTCAATGTGGAAATGGCAATGACCGTAAAGGAGTGGTATCGCAAGCGCTTCAACATCCTCTCGGGACTTGACGACAACACATTGGCATATACCGCCAGGGCGTTTATGCACAACCCATTGATAAAGGAACAGATATTGCGGATGCTGGGTGTTGTAGATGCCTGCATCAAAGATGTCAACATAAAAGACAACATTAAAGAAGCCAACACGCCAAATTCTCCGATTGAGATTCTGTCCCGATTTGGCATCAGCATACCAAATGACTTGAACAAGAGCATAGAACAGCACGAGCTCGACATTCAGGCAACGCACGACATGTATGACAACGGGAAAGTTGTCGGAGCGGCATCGTTGAGTTTCAGGTATGAATCTCTCGGCACCACCAAACTGTTTGCCTTGCTTGGCCCCTTCTTCGACACCATCCACAATGGCGGAGTGCTGGTCATTGATGAGTTCGGAGCCAGTCTGCATACACAGTTGTCTGTGGAACTGCTCAAGTTGTTCTACAGCGCTATGAACAGTGCCGGGGCGCAGCTCATCATCACGACGCACGACACCAACCTGTTGCGCAAAGACCTGTTGCGCAGAGACCAGATATGGTTTGCCGAAAAAAACGCGGAGGGCGTATCCGACTTGTATTCACTCGTGGAATACAAGATAAACCAAGCCAACAGCGTGCGCAACGACGCCTCTTTCTCAAAGGACTACTTGCTGGGGCGCTATGGGGCAATTCCTTATTTCGGTAACCTCGAAAAATTCATACTGGAATATGGCAGCAAAAAGGAAGAGTAAGTTTGACAGTAAGTTCAAGAGTACGACTCCAGCAGACAGCCGTACGGTGAATGTCAGAAATGAGCGTAGCGTAAAAGACGACTTGCCAAAGCTCTCCATAAACTTCAAGGACTTTGATTTCAACCAATGTCCTCCAGGCCAAACTCTTGAGCAATGGCAAAAGGACGGACTGTTGTCCAGCCTCATGCAGAAGTTCATCGCGGTATGCTCCTACAACATCATAGAGGCGAAGGAGAACAGACTTCTGAAGATTTATGGAGAATTTCCAAAGGATAGCAAGTTCTCCATTCCTCCCTATATAACGGGAGAAGTGCAATGGGGAACCATTCAGCGGATTGGCGGACAGAAGCCAAGGTTGGCTGGCTACATTATAGGTTCAATCTTCTATCCAGTATTTCTGGACAAGGAGCATCAGTTCTATCCGTCAGAAAAGAAGCACACGTAAGATGGATAAAGGTAAAACAACACCTGCAAGAGCGACGCACCCGGGAGAAATCCTGCGTGAAGAGCTGCGTGAACGTGGCA
>CAVHDN010000373.1:0-2096 GCA_963634315.1 Flexilinea sp.
CGTTAGAATCGCGTCGCGATAGTGCTACTATCGCGATGCGATTTCATGGTTTTTTGGGCAAAAATCGGGTTGGAGGCACCTTTTTTAACACTTCAGAGCCTCCGCGGTCGTTCTAAAAGGTGTGCCCCCAAAATGTTAAAATCTTGCTATATTTTTTTACAAAAAGGCGGGGTCCGAACTGCTTTTACATTATTCAGGAACCCGCCATTGCGATTGGTTATCAGAAGTTGATGTGGGTGGCAAACTCCACGGTGAACGGACGGATATAGGTTCCCGCCATCACGTAGTTCTTGTATGCCGACACGTCCTCGATGAGGTCGGCGGCACCGATGCTGCCCGAACAACCCTTCTGGTTGAGGAAGTTGACAAAGTTGACGGAGAAGCTCACGTGCTTGTTCATGTTGTAGTCCACTCCGCCGAATGTCTCCCAACGGCCGTTGAAGTAGAGCGAGTTGGTCTTGTTGATGTATTGCTTGCTCTGGTAGCGGAAGCTGGCCCAAATGCGGAACTTGTTTATTATATAACTCGGATCTAGCTCAATTATTGTCTTGCTGACGCCGGTCGTTGTCTTGTCGTTGAAATTGTAGCTTTTCGAGGTTCCGTCCTCGAACGTGGCGTTTACATTGAAATTCTTGTACTTGGGGCTCTGCAGGGTGAGCAGTCCGTGGAAAGTGAATCCCTTGAACGGCGTGAGCACGAGGTCGGTAGTCCATCCCATGGTCTGCACGTCGTTGGTTACGGGTATGGTCACCACGTCAGACGCGTTGTTGGGGTTGGTAAACTGCGTGCGGCTCTTGTAGTTGCTTTGCGAGATTATCGACACCTGCGACACGAGTTGCAGCCACTTGTTGTTCCAGAATATTCCGGCGCGTCCGAAATGTATGTTCACGGCATCAAGTATTGGCATGTAAGCCCCTGCAAAGTCCTGCGACTCGGGATGCTGCATGGCATAAACATATTCCGCCACCACTCCGAAGCCGTGGGCTATGGTGTATCGTCCGTTGATAGTGGCAGCGGGGTTGACCCAATGCTTGCTGAAGTTGGTGCGCCTGCCGTTGTTGACGCAATAGTTCACGGTGCGCACGTTCTCGGGGTAGGTCGGTGTCTCGTCGGTGGCATTGAGGTATGCCATGGCATTCTCGCCGCCCACGGAATAGTATTCGCCGCGCACTCCTGCAGAGAGCCAGAGCCTGCGTGTCACCTGCCAGTCGTCGGACAGGTAGAGCGCGAACTTGGTCTCGTGGGTGTCGTAGAACTCGCCGCCGGTGTTGGCGCCGAATTCCTGTTTGCCATTGTGGTTGAGCCATGCGGGATCGGTCTCCACGGTGTGGGCATATACGCCAGTATTGGCTTTGATGCCCTGCTGGTTCCACCAGATGTTGGCACCTATACGCCAGCTGTGCGCGTGGTTCTTGCTCTTGCCTGTGAGCTCGGCCGTGGTGAGCCAGTCGCGCTCAAAAGCAATGTCGTGGAGCATGTAGCGGCTGTTGTATATCCCGGTGAAGGTCTCGCCCGCCTTGTGTCCCTTGTAGTCGTAGGCATAAGTGTATCCGTCGGTTTCAGTGGCGGTGCCTGTTCCTGCCAGGGTCAGCGTAGAGTAGTTGCCGCGGGCATAGTTGTATTTCGACGTGACGTCGAGGTTCATGCCGTTGAGGAACGTGTAGTTGAAGTTGGCTGTGACGCTGTTGTTGAGCGCGTTGGCATTCTTGCGGTAGAACGTCTTCTCTTCGCCCGTCATCACGTCGACAAAGGATATCTCGCTGTTGGCGGGCAGGAATCCGTCCTTGCCCAGTCGGAACCCGTTGTATTCCTTCACCGACCCGTCGCCCACATAGATGAAAGGCCCGTAGGAGTCGCTTGGGCTCTTCGAGTAAGAATAGCGGTAGAAGATGTTGAACTTGCCTCGCCCGTCGTTCCACTCCTTCGACACCGAGGCCTTGATCATCTTCATGTCGTTGGCGTAGGTCACGTCGGCAAGCTTGTTGGTGCCAGGGTCGTGGTTGACATAGGCGCCGATGGAATAGCTCCACCCTTTGGCTATGGGTCCGGCGAGCGAGAGGTCGAAGCGTTGCAGACCGTAGATGTTGGTGGTATAG
>CAVHDN010000374.1:0-2092 GCA_963634315.1 Flexilinea sp.
GGCAAAGGCACATGTGCTCGGCTTCGCATTTGACGACGAGGACGAGACTTCAGCTATCAACGCCATCGACTGTCTCACCAAAGGCACAGCCGAGATCTATGACATGCAGGGCCGTCGCATTGACCATCTGCAGAAGGGTCTGAACATCGTGAAGACGGGCAATGTGACCAAGAAAGTGATGGTGAAATAAATGTTTAACGAAGATAAGAAGACAAATATGAACAAGAAAAGATATATGGCTCCACAGATGGAGATAATGATGGTGGAGACGCAGGGATTCATCGCAGATTCGGGCTTCCAAAGTCTCAGTCGCGGAAAATACAATGCCGGTGGTGACGACGATGAAAGCGCTTCGGAAAACCCATACGTTGACTCCAATGGCGATGTCTTTGGGGACTAAGCCACAATTGAATGAAAAAAGGCGTGCCAATCGGCACGCCTTTTTCATTTTCTTTCTCTCTCAAGGTAAGTCATCAGCAAACCCCGTATTGCGGGGTTTACTGATGGCTTACGAAGCAAACTCCTATCCATGTGTCGGGCGAGGCAAGTTGCCAGCTCTTTGCAGCTGCTGGAGTGACAAGCAGAAAGCCCATTGTCAGGGTAGCCAGGAGGGATGACAGATGTTTCATGTCTGTTAATCCATCTGCCGGTCAGGAACGGTTTACATAATTGATGAAGTCGCCTATCTCCTGTTCTTTGCAAGGGGTTTCGTCGTTGAGTACTTTTTCCACGAAATAGTTTAAACGGATGAAGAAGGATGTACCTGTTTCTACATGCAAGTAGGAGTCGGAGAATGTAAATATGTAACCTGAGAACAAACCGGTGGTCTCAAAGGCTTTCTTGGCATTGGTATAGTTGACATAAGGCACCACTTCATCTCTCGTCGAATGGACGGCCATGACGGGTGCTTTCGGCTTCCAGCCCTTAATGATATTGTTGTCTTCCAAAGCCTGATTGAGACGGATGAGCTTGTCTTTATACTGCTCGGTAAGGGTGCCGTCCTTGAGATATTCTATGACTTCGGGGCGGAGTATTTGGTCGATGGTATAATAATGGCCTTTGCTGTCTTCCTGCATGAGGAACGATTTACCATCACGCCCGGCCTTCCACTTAATTAGCTGCTTCTGGATGTCATCTGTGGTCATCTCCTTGTTTTCGATATATTCGAGAATTTTGGTATTTACAAACTGTTCGGTCAAGAAGTCTTCGGGGGTATAAATGCCCTTAAGATTGCTGTTGGCGTTACACATGCCATCCATCATAAGTGCAAGGGCTACGGGCATATACACTTTGTCTTCGTTGATATAACTCTTGACGGTGGCGAGGGGGTCGTAAGGACCATCACCGCACACGCTGCCTTTGAAGTGGAGCTCGGAGGAAAGACCTTTTTCTTCTACGTAACGGTGTACGGCCATGGCTACGGCACCTCCTTGCGAATAGCCTACGCTCACTGTACCCCACCCATCGTCGAGCGACTTGCAATTTTTCTCATACCACAACTTTCCCTGCAGTGCACCGTCGATGACCTGACGTGCTGTAAGCTCTTCCTGCAGATAGGGATGGATTCTGTTTTTGGTAGCACCATATCCCTGATAGTCGGGAATAACGACCAAAGCCTGGGCACCCAGCGTGTTGGCCAAAGTGACCAGCATGCCCGTGTCGTAAGCAATGTTGCCTAGCCAGAAGCTAGGCGAAAAATCACCATAGTTGGTGGGGCGCTCTTCGTCGGAGGTGATGGTGCAATGACACCCAATGACCAGGTTGTCGGGGCGCGGATTCCACAGCGAGCCATAAGGATAAGCCACAAGGGCAGACAGGGTAATATCCTTGCCGTCTTCGTCTATGGACTCGTAGTTAATCGTATGCCAAGCAAAACCGACACCGAAATTTTGGACTGAGTTGGGGTCGTCGTTGGAGCCGAGCGAGTCGGCCAGAACTTGGGTGAGCGAGTCGGCCTTGTTGAGTTGCTTCTTGGCCCATGTAGCCATAGCTGTGGCCTCTGCGCTATTGCCCTCTTCGGCCTTTGCGAGGATTTTAGAATAGTATTCGTGCCAAGTCATGTGGCCGGAGTCAGAAGCTATGATGTCCTCGA
>CAVHDN010000375.1:0-2084 GCA_963634315.1 Flexilinea sp.
AAGCAAGTTCGGACTGATGCAGATTACACGCCAAAGGGTGCGTCCGGCCATGGATGTCAACGTGGAGGAAACTTGTCCCACGTGCTTTGGCAAGGGAAAAATCAAGTCGAGCATTCTGTTCACCGACCAACTGGAGAGCAAGATTGACCGTTTGGTCAATAAGATTGGAATCAAGAAGTTCACCCTGCAAGTGCATCCGTACGTTGCGGCCTATATCAACCAAGGCATAGTGTCGCTCAAGCGCAGATGGCAGATGAAGTACGGGTTTGGAGTGAGCGTAATCGCCTCCCAGAAGATGGCGTTCTTGCAATATGAATTCTACGACAAGAACGGTGAGTACATCGACATGAAAGAGGAGATTGAGACAAAATGAACAATCGGGGCTGCGTGGTTAAAACACACAGTCCCGATTGTTTTTTTCTATCGTAGAACCCCCAGCTTTCTATTGCACTATCTTGAAGCGTATGCGGAAGGAGTGGGTCATCTCGTCCCAGTTGGTGCCAAGCATCTCGAAACGGCCTATCTGACCTGTTGAGCGCACGTGCTTGCCTATGCAAGGACAGACGTCGTAGTCGCCTATGCGCACAAGGCGCAGCGTGTCGGACGCATCGTCGGGCAGACGGTCGGTGCTTATGCCCTCGGGCAGATGGTCACGGTCAACTAACTCGTAGGTCACAGGCATGTCCTCGGCTATGAGTCTGTTCATCTCGCGCTCTATCTCTTGCTCCTCCTTGCGCGTGGGCTTGTGGTCAACGGTGAAAGTCATCTTGCTCTTCTTCCGCTCGATGTGCGCATTGAGCGACCTCCCGCATCCGAACATCCTCACCATTGTTTGGTTCAGCAGATGCTCGGCCGTGTGGGCTGGCGGAAACTCCTCCTTGTTGTGAGCGTTCAGTATTATGTCGTCCATATACTTTGCAATTGACTTTCTTGACTTATCCTATAAAGATGATTCTTTCCAAGACCATACGCTAAGCGACTCGGGACCATGCAAACTAAGCTTTCGACGAACGGCTTTCTGCCGTGGGCTTCTTCAGCCTTATCTTCCACACACGTGCTCCGAAAGCCTCAATTCTCATGCTTACGCTCTGGTCTTTGGCCAGTGTCATGGATTGTTTCTCGCCTGTGAGCAGGTCGGTGGCAGTGGCTGTTCGCTCTGGCATGCAGAGGAAGTGGAAGGCGTGTGCCGGCAGCGTCACAGATATGTCGGCTGGCTCTGTACCGAAGTTAGCCGCCACTATCAACAGCTCGTTGTCGGCTTTGCGCAAGAAGGCGTAGTTGGAGTAAGGGAAGAAGTGGTCCGTCTGTGGGTTGGCGTACATAAGGTCGTAGAACAGCCCCTCGCTCACCGTCTTCTCCTTGTTGGCTATGGTGAGTATCTTGCGGTGCACTTCGGCCAGATGTGCCTCATCCTCCGTCAGCTTGCCATCGGCGGCACGGCACAAGGTGGCCATGCTCCAATAGTCGAAGATGGTGGTGCGTCCGTCCTTGCCGCTGAAACCCTCGCAGTCCATGCCCTTTTCGCCGTACTCTTCGCCTGCGTAGAGCATGAAGGGATTGGTGCGCATGAGCACGCTCACCGCCAAGGCCGGAATGCCCCGGCGCGCGTCACCGGCGAACTGACTGCTGGCTATGCGCTGCTCGTCGTGGTTCTCGAGGAAATAGAGCATGTTGCCCTTGATGTCTTCCGTGGCTTGCCAAGCCTGCGTTATGGCTGTGGCCGGGCATTGGTTGCACGTCACGGCACGCATGGTGTCGTACATGCCCACCTTGTCGTAGAGGTAGTCGAAGCCGTTGGCTATGTAGTTGCGGTATTCGGCTGGATTATACACCTCGCCTATGAATACTATGTTGTCGTGCTTGCGCTTCACTTCCGCAGTGGCGTAGCCCCAGAACTCCGCAGGCACCATTTCCGCCATGTCGCAGCGGAACCCGTCAACGCCCTTGTCGGCCCAGAACAGCAGTATGTCTGTCATTTGCCTCCATGTGCGTGGAGTGGGGGAAAAGCATCCCTTTCGTCCTGCGTAATAGTCAACGCCATAGTTCAGCTTCACCGTCTCATACCGGTCGTTCTGTCCGGGGCG
>CAVHDN010000376.1:0-2081 GCA_963634315.1 Flexilinea sp.
TCAACAACATAAACACTGAGTTGCAGGCTCCCGACGATGAGCTGACCAGCCACATGCTGCGGCTTGGCATTGGCCAGTTGCTCACCTGCTGCCGCAGATTCTACGACCGGCAGTTCAACACCACAGATTTGCACAAGTCAAACCTTGCAAAGCAACTCGACAACCTGATAGACGACTACCTGCTCGACAGCTCAAAGAAGATACGGACACAAGGACCGCCAACGGTGGCTTGGTGTGCGGAACAATTCCACCTCACGCCAAGCTATTTCGGCGACATAGTGCGCCGTGAACTGGGAATAACGCCACAGACGTTCCTTCAAAACAAACTCATAGACAGAGCTAAGTCGTTGCTTGTTAACAAAGAATTGAGCATAAACGACATAGCCACAGAGTTGGGATTCAACTATCCCAACCATTTCGCACGCCTCTTCCGTCAGAAGACCGGACTGTCGCCAAGCGCCTTCAGGAAGCAGGTGGAGTAAACTTACTGTGCCTAACCATCCACCGATAGACTACCACGCAGATAATGACCGAGCACAACGAACCCAACCACGTGGTGAAGCCCATCGGGTAGAGTGTATCGGGATACATCTCCGAGGCAAGATAAGCCAACGGTATCCTGACTACGGCAACCGAAATAAAATTATGGGCGAAAGAGATGATGGAATAGCCGCACGCCGTGAACAAACCTGAGAAACAGAAGTGGATGCCGGCGAAAAGGCAGTCGTAAATATATCCTTGCAGATAGGCTGCACCCTTCTGTACCACTACGGCATCGTCGGTGAAGATGCTGACAGCCACCTCAGGCCATGTCTCCCAAACTGCAATCATCAGCAAGGCATAGCCACAGATAATGCCGAGCGCACAGCGCAACGTCTTGAACACGCGGTCCATCTTGCCCGCACCATAGTTTTGGGAGCACACAGCGGAGACAGTGGACAGCATGGCTGAAGGAACTATGAACACCATACCTATAAACTTTTCAACGATGCCCACCGCTCCCGCGTCGTACACGCCACGTCCGTTGGCTATCACCATGATGGCAAGAAATCCCAACTGGATAAACCCGTCCTGTATGGCTGTCGGGAAACCGATGTTCAATATATTCTTGATTGTTGGCCTATGTGGGCAAAAATCCTTCTTGTGCACGTCGAACACCTCGCGGTGACACCTTATGGCAAAGAGCGACACCAGCACGCTGAACATCTGCGAAAGCGTGGTTCCAAGCGCGGCGCCCAAAGGTCCCAGGCCCATATAACCGATAAAGAAAAAGTCGAGAATGATATTGACCACGCACGCCACCGCCACGAAGTACATCGGGCTCTTGGAGTCGCCCAAGCCTCGGAAAATGGAAGCTATGACATTGTAGGCCATGATGAAGGGGATGCCCATGAAGCACACCGTGAGATAACTCTCCGTGCCTGCCACAGCCTCGGGAGGCGTGTCGACCAAGCCGATGATAGAATGGCGGAAAACAAGCAGCACACAGGCCAGCACCACACTCAAGGTCAGGAACATGGTGGCAGTGTTGCCGATGACCCTCGATGCCCTGCGATAATCTTTCGCCCCGATGGCCTGGGCCGTGTTCACGGTGGTGCCCATTGCCAAGCCTATCACTATGCAAGTGACGAAATACATCACCTGCGCACCGTTCGACACAGCCGTCGTGCTGTCCACGTCACAATACCTGCCTATCACAAAAAGGTCGGCCAACCCATAGAGTATTTGCAGGAAATACGCCAATATATAAGGTAAGAGGAAGGAGGTTACATTTCCCCAAACACTACCCTGCGTCAAGTCTTTTCCAATCATATTGCCCTTGCGTAATTTTCAAGCCTTTCCATGTCAAAGATGACAACAGGCATGAACGTTTGTGCAAAAGTACAAAAATAATCCAAGTAACTTGCCCTTTCCCTGATTATGGATTGAAATGACGGATAAATTCAGACCTTTTTTATTGCTTCGCGATTCTAGTGCAATAACGATGCGATTCTAACGTAAAAGCGAATAGAGGAAAATCGTTGAAGTTTTTTCATGATTATGCCACCGATTGTTGTCTCATTATCCTAAAAAGCAGTAAC
>CAVHDN010000377.1:0-2075 GCA_963634315.1 Flexilinea sp.
GCTGAGAGTATTTTGTCCTCTGTGTGTTGGCCTTCTTCCCAAACGATGCCGTGCTCATCAAGCATCTTCTTGTATTTGTCGTGTATGGGCGATGAGTCGGACACGAACACGTCGAACCCTTCTTTCTTGGCCAAGACGGCCGCTCCGGCACCGCTCTCGCCTGCGCCTAATATGACTATCCTTTTCATTATCGCATATCCTCCTTATCTTATTTTCAGTGTTATTATGGTCATAGCCGCCAGTATTATGGTGACAATCCAGAATCGAATGGTTATTTTAGACTCGTGCACCACGCTCTTCGGCTTCTTTATAAGGTAGCGGCAGTCCTTGTCGAGCTGGCTTTCCTGTGTGCGGAAGGTGTCGTGTATGGGGGCGCGCTTGAATATGCGTTGCTTCACCCCACGCCTCTTGCCTTGCTTGTAGTACCACACTTGAAGCATCACACTGAGACTCTCCACGAAGAAGATGCCGCAGAGTATGGGAAGCATGAGCTCCTTGTGTATGATGATGGCGCACACGGCTATTATGCCGCCTATCGTCAGTGAACCGGTGTCACCCATGAAGATTTGTGCTGGATAGGCATTGTACCACAGGAAACCTATCAACGCACCTACGAAGGCGCAGATGAACACCACAAGTTCTTGACTGCCCGGAATGTACATTATGTTTAGGTAGGCCGCATATTCAATGTGGCTCGACACATAGGCGAAGATGCCGAGCGCGACTCCTATTATCGCGGAGTTGCCGGCGCACATTCCGTCCATGCCATCGTTGAGGTTGGCGCCATTCGAAACGGCAGTCACCACAAATATGGTCATTATCACGAACAGTACCCATCCTGCCGCCGTCTTGTATTTGCCGCAGAAAGACATAAGTTTGGCATAGTCGAGATTGTGACCCTTAAGGAATGGTATGGTGGTCTTGAGCGATTTGGTCTCCGCACTTCTGTGCTTCACCACAATCTCGCTAGTCTGTTGCTTCTCTATGGCGACGTTTTCGCGCATCACTGCGTCGGGACTAAGGTAGAGCACAAGACCAACTATCAGGCCCAAGCCCACCTGTCCCACTATCTTGAACTTACCTTTCAGTCCCTCCTTGTCGTGCTTGAATATCTTTATGTAGTCGTCAAGTCCGCCCAAGAAGCCAAGCCACACCGTTGTAACAATCATCAGTATGAGGTAGATGTTGCGCATACGGCCCAAGAGTACGACCGGCACGAGTATCGCGGCTATGATTATCACACCGCCCATTGACGGCACGCCCACCTTGTTCACCCCGAACGGGTCAATGGAGGCGTCGCGTTGCGTCTCGCTAATCTGTTTCCTGCGCAGATATTTGATGAATTTCTCGCCAAACCAAGCGGATATTGTCAGCGAGAGTATCAGCGCAAGAAGTGAGCGGAACGATATGTAGGTCCATATGTGTGAGCCTGGTATGCCAAACTGCTCAAGAAAACGGAAAAGATAGTATAGCATTGTATTCTATTTTTATTGCTCATTGCTCTGCGAAAATAGCGCGTATCACTTCCTTGTCGTCGAAGTGGTGCTTCACGCCCTTTATCTCCTGATAGTCCTCATGACCCTTGCCGGCCACGAGCACCACGTCGCCCTTTTGCGCCATCATGCATGCCGTGCGTATGGCTTCCTTACGATCGGTTATGCTCAGAGTCTTGCGCATCTGTTGCGCATTAAGGCCAGCCAACATGTCGTTGATGATGTCTTGCGGTTCTTCAAAGCGGGGGTTGTCGCTCGTTATTATCACCTTGTCGCTCTGCCGCGCCGCCTCTTGTGCCATGAGCGGCCGCTTGCCTTTGTCACGATTGCCGCCCGCACCGCACACTGTTATCACATGGCCCTTGCCGTTAAGAACCTCATGTATGGCGTTAAGCACGTTTTCGAGCGCATCGGGCGTGTGGGCGTAGTCAACAATGGCCGTATAGCCCAACGGCGAGCGCAGGGGTTCGAGACGTCCACTGACACTGTGCAGTGTGCTCATCACCAAGAGGATGTCCTCGGGCTTCTTGCCGAGCATGACTGCAGCACCATATACGGCAAGCAGGTTGCTCACATTGAACT
>CAVHDN010000378.1:0-2075 GCA_963634315.1 Flexilinea sp.
GTATATATTCATTCATAGTTTTTGGGCCACTAAGAATAATTTTTCTAAACATATACATCAATTTGGCATACCTTGCGCCATATCTTTGCATCTGGTTAAACAAAATCAAAATGCGCATTGCGCATCTAACAACATTACAAACATTTAAAATCAAAGCATTATGCCACAAATGATTAACTATGGCGGCGAACTGATTCGCATTTCACCTAAAGACAGCAAAAAACTGGAGTATTCAAAGAACAAAGGACTGACTTGGTCAACCCGTTGTAGTGGAAGCGGTAACTGCGGCAAGTTCCTCGACCTAATGGACAATGGTAGCGAATTGCTTGCCACTGCAGAAAAAGGATTGTTTTACTCCAAGAACAAAGGACTTACATGGTCTAAACGTAGTAGATAAGTATCAATAACGCTTCATTTGAGAATAACAATGGTAATAGAGACACTTTGCAAAATAGCAAGATGTTTGGGAACTTTCCACGGTTGGGGCAGTTCAAAACTCCCGAGTTTGAAGTCCATAATCCTGCATTGTTTGATTGTACTGGTGTTGGTAACGGCAGTAATGATTGCCTACATTGAGATAGGTCATGATAAGGGATGGCCACGAGCTGAGGTGTGGTACACCTGCCTGCATACGCACCATCATTTCAAGTGGCAATAGATGGATTCTGGATTCACAGAGCAATAAAATCGAATTTGTGCCGTTAGGTTTCTTAGGAAATTGACATCTTTGAATAAGATAGGCTGCGCTCGGCATAGTTCAAGCAAGCTTGACTCTGCTCTCGCTTGCACTATCTTTGTTCACCTAAACGACTACGATATGCCAGCAAACCAATTCGGACGATATGTGTGGCTCGTTGACACACTCCGCCACTATGGGCATTTGTCCTACAAGGAGATAAGCGACAAGTGGCAACGGAGCGGACTGAGTTATGGAGACGGCGATGAACTGCCTCTACGCACATTTCATAACCACCGTAAAGCCATACAAGACATCTTCAATGTTGTCATAGAACTTGACCCTGATGTAAAGGGGTACAAGTATCACATCATGAACCCTGACGAACTGGAAGGTGACGGACTACGCAGTTGGCTTGTTGATTCCTATGCAACGCTCAACCAGATACAGGCGGACAGCAAACTCAACGACCGTGTAGTGTTTGAAGATATTCCTTCCGGCCACACTTGGCTGACTGTCTTTATGCAGGCAATGCGTGAGAACAAGGTAATGCTCGTGACGCACCAAGGTTTCGGAAAGTCAGATGCCAACACGTTCGAGATAGAACCTTACTGCCTCAAGGTGGTGAAGCGCCGTTGGTACGTCATTGCCAACAATCCATACTACGAGGAGAAGAACAGACAGCATCAAGGCGAAGCTGATTACACGCCGCACAAGGAAATACTGTCTTACGGACTCGACCGCATCAGTAGTGCCTCCATCCTCGACAAGACTTTCGTTATGAAGAAGGACTTCAACATGAAGGACTACTACGAGGGCTGCACTGGCATCATCCCGAGCGACGACCCGATAGAGCATGTCGTGCTGAAAGCCTACTGGACGGCTCCCGACTACCTCCGCACATTGCCCTTGCACGAGTCGCAACAGGAAATCGGCAGCGACGAGGAATCGACGACCTTCTCCTACGACGTGAAACTGACGTACGACTTCATGCAACTCATCATGCAGCAGGGCGACCAGGTGGAAGTGCTGGAGCCGGCATCGCTCCGTGACCAGATGCGCAACCTCGCCAAGACACTAACATCATATTACAATGACTGACTTATGAAAGGACTGAACTTTATAGCAATAGACTTTGAGACCGCTACGAGCAAGCGAGCTTCCATCTGCGTGGTGACGGACGGCAAGGTAGTGGAAACCAAATCGTGGTATGTACGCCCGGAATACAATGCCTATTCGTATTGGAACATACAGATACACGGCATACAACCCAAGGACACAGCCGCACGCCACAACTACGACTTCGGCTGCAACTCAATCGACTACCTCTGCGGCCAGTTCGACATTCCCCAAGGCAAGCACCACCGTGCCGGAGATGATGCCGAAATGTGCACCCGCC
>CAVHDN010000379.1:0-2065 GCA_963634315.1 Flexilinea sp.
TGTTCCTCGACACGTCACCAATATATATAGGTGAAGATGTGTTTATCGGTCCGAAATGTGTGTTGGCTTGTGCCGGGCATCCTGTCAACTCGGAGCAGCGGCGCACGGAGCCACTCACGCAGAGCAAGCCTATACACATTGGTGACAACGTGTGGTTGGGTGCAAGCGTCACGGTTATTGGTGGCGTGTCAATCGGTGATGGTTCGGTCATTGCTGCTGGGGCAGTTGTCACGAAGGACATTCCTGCCGGTGTTGTCGCTGGCGGTGTGCCTTGCAAGGTGATAAGACCCATAACAGAGGCTGACCGGATTAAGCCGGAAGAAATTAAGTTTTAATTTGCATTTTCTTCAAACCTGTCACGGATATTGTTACACCCTGCATCTAATTTTGCCCTCGAATCATAAAACGAACAGAGTATGGAAGATATGAAACGGCAGACAATGGACGGACAGACATGCGGAGTACCATCTCCAGATGTCTTGAAACCTATCTTTGTGTATGAGAGTCATCCCGGTGGTACTCATACATACGGCGATGCAAAGGTTGCGATGGAGCAGTATGGCGCAGTTGACGGCTTTTGCGTGGGTAGGCATGGCAACAGTTATGCGATTCCGACAGACTTTGAAACTGTGGAAGGTGAGTTCACGTGGATCGTGGAAGACTTCATTGCTTATGCCAAGCAGCATGATGAACGGACATTCATTGTTAGCCGCATCCGTTGCGAGCGGTCTATCATCAATGAAGAAGATGTCATCCCGTTGTTCAAGGATGCTTTCAACTTGCCAAATGTGCATTTGTCAGACGAATGGTTTGATGAACTTCTGAACCTGACGACATGGGACGACTATGAGGTTTGTCCTATCCGCACCGCAGAGGATTTGGTTCCAAGAGTGATGGATGACGAGAGTCTGTTTTACCTCTGCCGAAAATATCGGGTGGAGATAGGCTGTGGTTTGAAGAAGATGCAGCCGAATGTACGCATTCGCTACGTCCTCGACAACAAGAAGTTCGGCTACGCAGACTTCGGTGACTATTTCTTCTGGGTGGACAACGGACTATACGTCTGGCACAAGGACGAGGAGTTTGCCGAAGACCATAACCCAGGCGTGGTGGAAGATTTCTTCGGACACGACTGCAAGGGACGAGGCTATACATGCCGCCATATCTTTGCCGGCATAGATACTGGCTTTGATGACAACGAAGGAAGCAGAATGTTTACCGGCGACATCGTGCAGGCAACAGACCATAACGGCTATGAAATGGGTGCTTTATGTCTGGCATCTATCGTCTCAGATGACGGCAGCGGGTTCTATGGCTTTCCGTTGGACAATCATAGTCTGACATTGCAGATGTGCAAGGACGAAGGCTATCACTTGAAGCGCGTCGGTACCATCTTCTATCAACTAGACAACTGCGAAGAGCCAGAACCGATATGGGAGAAGGCTCTGACGTTCAACAATAATAGGTGGTCGAAAGAAGAACGTGAGCATCACCTCGTCATGGCGCAGTACACGCCGAACTACTATCAAGAGGTATGGCAATACCTTGGCTACGAAATACTTGGCATAGAGCCATTCTGGAATGTTTAACTGAAAAAGAAATAAGACAATGGAGTCTGAATTATACAAAGCATTGAAAGCCTTCAAAGGTGCTAATGGCGATGAGAACAACTTGCCAGCAGAGTTTGAGAAGATAGCAAATACGGCATTCTTCTCAGGCTACTTCCTTGTAAACGGTGGTTCAAAGGATGCCTATAAGTTGAAACTAACTTGCATTGAATTCTACTACCACGAGGACGAAGGCAAAGTAAAGGACGAGAAGAAATATCTGAAAGGCAAAAATGAGTTTGATTATGCGCTTGGTGCGTTGTGTCCAAATCCGTCGGGCGTGGATGTACTTTTTGATGACCCAGAAAGGAAGTATCATGCATCTTTCTTGATTAGAGGCTACAAAGCCATTGTTCCAGGTAAAAAGGATTGGGAGAACAACGAAAAGAAAAAGGACTGGACTCCACATGACTTTTGGTATGACCTGTTTGGTGGTGCCAACATGCTCAACACCGGCA
>CAVHDN010000380.1:0-2065 GCA_963634315.1 Flexilinea sp.
GGGGGGCTGTGTCGGTTTTGTGCGGCCCTCCCCTTGTTTCATCTTCCTTTTTCTCAGTCTCTGCATCAACAGGCGGAGACCTTTGACCTCTGTCAACAACCGAAACGCCCCAGCCACCAAGCGGTGGCTGGGGCGTTTTTTCCGGTCGATGGAGCTGTGTCTTCCGCCCTCTACACCTCGTCCATTCGGTGCAGCTTCCATCCGTCAAACTGCATTATTATCTTGTGCATCTGTGTGCCTTGGCGCAGTGCTTCCACGCGGGGTGCGGCAGCGTAGCCGTTAATCTGTTCCACGGCATCCTGCCATTGCTTCTCTATCCTGTTCCCATATGCCTCTGCCGACTCTCCTTTCTCTCGCTTCGGCACAAGCTTCAGCTCGATGATGTAGCTGTGACTCGTCTTGTAGTGCGTCAGGTCGGGCAGAAGGAAGAAGTCGCAGTAGCCATGGCTCAGCTCCAGTTCGGGTGCCACGTAGTAATAGGCGTTCATGCCGAGATAAGCCATGAAGAAGCCCTGCAGGTTGCGTTCGCCCTCTATCATGTCGCGCACGGAAGAGAGGTTGGCGTATGCATCGGCCATAAACTGCAGTGTGTCGCGCCAGCAGCCTTTAAGGGCCATGAAGGCGAACTTGTATTCCAGGTCGGCAAGGTTGACCCTTTTCAACTCCTGGTATTCTTCGAGGATATACTCATAGTATTGCTTGCGCACGTTGTTGTTCGGAATGCCCAGTTCCAGCAGGTTGCCGAACGAGCCTTTTATGGTGAGCATGCCGTAATAGAACAGCAGGCTTGGGAATACCTTCGGGTCGGTAATCCTGTTGGCAGGGAAAGTCTCAATGAGTTCGGTTATAATCTGCCCCTTCTCGGCTATCGCACGTATTATGCCCTTGCGGTCGCCGTCGAGCTTGTCAAGCAGTATGAGCTTCCGCATCTTGTTGTAGTCGGTTTTGGTGTTGGGGTCTATCATCTGCTTTGGCCCATGTCCGGTGCTTATATAGTTGCGCAGGTAATAGAGCACCATGTCGCAGTTGAACACACGGCTCTGCGTCTCCAATGCACCTTTGGCGAAGCAGTAGTTGTCGTACCACGGTTTCATCTCCTGTATGCACGCCTCTATGTCGGCATCGGGGCGTATCTTGCCCACCTGCTGATAGTATGCAAACATCTCGCGCACGTCTTCGGTAGAGAAGCCCAGCATCTGGTTGAACTGCTCCTTGGTTGAGATGTGCCAGCCAATGTTGTAGCCGCTCGTCACGTCGTCGAGCGTCACAGGGCTCACGCCCGTCATGAAGATACGTTCAAAGTTGCCCTTGAATTTCTTGAAAATGTCGCGGTAGAAGCCCTCGGCATGTGTTATCTTCCAGTACACGTCCTCGCCCATCTCGTTGAGCACGGTGTTGGTGAAGTTGTCGTATTCGTCGATGATGAGATAAGTGGATAGAGAACGCTTCTGCGATTCGTCGCATATAAGGTTGAGTTTGTCGGTAGCTTTCCTTGCATTCTGTACTTTCTTCACAAATTCCTCGGTGTAATACTCTCGGTAGATGTCAACGAAGCTGTCCAGTTTCACGCCACAGTAGCTGTTGAAGTTCTCCTCCAGTTCGCTTATGCTGCCACCTACGAGCGAGAAGTCCAGATGCAAGACCAGAAACTTGTTTCGCAGCGGCGTAGGGTGCTGTCCTATCCAAAGATTGCCGAACAAGTGGTCAAACTGCTCTTTCTTGTTTATGTCGTAGTATGCCTTGAGCATACTGATGAATATGCTCTTGCCGAATCGGCGCGGGCGGATGAAGAAGAGGTAGCTTGCCTCGTCCTCCAGTGTGGGTATGTACATTGTCTTGTCCACATAGTACATGTCGTCACGCCGGACTCTGCAAAAGTCCGACACCCCGTAAGGCACTTGTCTGATATTCTTCGTCTGCTCCATAGTCATATCTTTTGCTTCTTATAGTATTGTTACATCTTGTCAATCGATGTTTTCCCTGTCAATGGATTTAAGTATCTTTCTCCCTTTACACCTCGTCCATTCGGTGCAGCTTCCATCCGTCAAACTGCATTATTATCTTG
>CAVHDN010000381.1:0-2062 GCA_963634315.1 Flexilinea sp.
AACTTATTTCCATTCTTGGCTTAAAGGACGCTGATGCTTTGCGCTCTTGGTTACATCCACTTATAGATAAAGGACTGGTTACATCAACTGATGAGCGTTCGAAAGCGAAGGAGTATAGAGTGAACCCCGAATTGCTTAAGAACAGCAATTATAAGGGAAAGACTTCATTGAAGCGAATAGAAGACTATCGAATCAAGGAGTTGATTATTGAAGACTTGAAAATCTATAAGGAATCTTCGCTTGCAGACATTCGGTTACGTATCGGAGAGGAAATTCCGACCAAGAAGATATGGACTCAACTGCAGATTCTAATATCAGATGGAAGGGTTGTCAAAATCGGCAAAAACAGATGGCAAAGGTATAGATATGTCGAATAGTCCTTTTGAATTCTCTTTTCCAAAAAAATGCGTTGAAAACGTGAAATGGAAAATAGAACGGAAAATAGAAAATAATTCATGGATACGGATTATATACTGTTAATCGAATGATTATCTTACATCTTTGATTGGTTGCCAATTGCAAGATAACGAAAGAATATAGTAGAGCATAAACAGAAAGACAGAACAACAACTATGATAGACAAATGGTTCATAGATGACATACAGAGTGTCCTGGCAGACCACCGCTACATCGTGGTAACTGATGCCCGGGGTGAAGGCGGCTATCTACTCAAATATCTGCCCGGCGAATACCGGCAGATAACCGTCAAGGACGACTGGAGCGAATTGGAGGCGAAGTATCGTGCAGAGTCGGAGTATGCACACGACAAGGTAGTGTTCTACATCAACAAAAAGGCAGACAATCTGACCTATTTGCAAGAATATGTACAGACGGCTGGCGTACTGGTGCTCGATGACATGGAGACGTATATCCGTCAGAAACTCTTCGCAGCCACTGGGAAGAACACGTCACTCTCGCGCGACAAACTGCTTCTTGCCGCCAAATTGAGTGAGGGAAAGGACGTGAAATGGTGGCAGTCAGTGGCAGATGGCATAACTGAGCCTTTGCGCCTCGAAGACTGGTTGCTCGACTTCCTCTTTGCTCCCCTGGCAACCCGACAACGCATGGATGAAACTGTGTGGGGCGTATTCCGTTCAGAGGTTTACAACGCCATCGGCAGGACTCCTACCGAACAATCTGCTGAGACTTTGGCGCAGGAGGTGGTCAATGTAATGCTGCAATCATTAGTGGACAATACTATAGACGGACTCTTACTGACAGTCTATCAGCAATGGGCTGACAGCACAGAAAAGGTGGATGTACTTAGAAGGTATATAGACAGCTTCACGCTGCAGGCAGACACCAATCCGCTGCAGGCACACCCCGATCATCCTTTTGAGACCCTCGACCGCAAGGCGACCAAAATGCTGAGCGAAGCCTTGAAATACCAACAGGACACGTCAGCTGTCATTGCCTACCTCAAGACAAGAACAGAGAGCAAGAAAGCCAAGCTGTTCAAACCTCAATGGCTTGGCAATTTGCTGACTTTGGGTACATTTGCTGTGAAAGGCTTGCATGACGTGAGTGATTTCAGTCAGATGGCACGCTACTATCAGGAGCATTTTGCCAGACTCGACACTGCCATGCGCAAAATCTATGTGGCGTGGCTAAACGACACGGACACTCTGCGTCCCCTGCAGGAATACTATACTCGGCTGAACAAGGAACTGCTTGTCAGATGGTATTCTCTTGACGGCAAATATGCGCCAAGTCAAAAGGGATTGATGGAAAAAGCCCTTGCCGACGGCAAACGCACCACCGTAATTGTCTGCGATGGCTTGCGACTGGAGATTGCCGAATGCGTTGTGAATGGCATCGCTGACAAGAACGTAACCCGGAAAAAGAACACTGCTTTTTCAGTACTCCCGTCGGTTACAGAAAACGGAATGAGTGCTCTATATGGATGTGACGAGCCAACGACTAACAATCAGGAAAGATACGACAAACTGAAAGAATTGTATCGGCTCACCTGCAAAGTTCCGTGGGGAAGTTACCCAAAGATTGTGCATAGTCTGAACATGAAGAATGGCAAGTCAGACACACCTCTCAGTTGAGCCCGGAA
>CAVHDN010000382.1:0-2058 GCA_963634315.1 Flexilinea sp.
CTATGACAATCAACGACAGTTATACGTACGAACTGCCTGTGATATTCCATGTGCTTTACTCAAACAGCAGCAGCTCCAGTCAATATATTCCTTATCAGCGTCTTGGCAATCTCCTGCAATATGTCAACGAAATCTATAAGGGCGGTGTTTACGGAGAGAGCGAGAATGTAAACATAAAGTTCGTGCTTGCAGAGACCGACGAGAACGGCAACAAGCTTGCCCACCCTGGCGTGGACTACGTGAAGTATACCGGTGAATATCCGATTGATGAGGATAAGTTCATGGCCGACCAGACAGGCGAGAACGTGAAATATATCTGGGAACCAAACAACTATATAAACGTGTTGATGTTCAACTTCAAGAATACCAACAGTGAGGGAATAACCCTTGGCATATCCCACATGCCATATTCTATCAAGGGCGACAACGAACTAAAAGGCTTGGCTACAGTGACGACACCAAACGTCAAGAAAAGCAATCTGCCATTCGCCTACTGTTCGGCCATCAACAGCCTCTATGCCAATACGTCACCGAATGGCGGCTATTACCAAAGCGACCGCTACACCAACTCCAATCACCAGATGAAGACCTATACATCGGCCGATGTGGTAATGACGCTGGCCCACGAGCTTGGCCATTATCTAGGCCTCTACCACGTGTTTACCGAAAACCATGACGCGAGCGATGAAAGCAGTGTGATACCCGTAGACTCTTGTGCCGATACCGACTATTGTGAAGACACCTATTCGTACAACCGCTATGATTATATCGAATATCTGGAGAGCGAAGGAAAGAACGAGCAGTATATCGACCCGTTGCTGAAGCGCTGTTCGTGCGAAGGCGAGGAATACACCGCAGAAAACATAATGGACTACAGCGTGGGGTTGGGATTCAAGATAACGCCGGAACAGAAGCAGCGCATACGCCATGTGCTTTATTACTCGCCGCTGATTCCTGGTCCAAAGAAATACCGCACGACAAGAGCCGCAGCTCTAAATGGCCTTATGGACATTAAACCAACAACAATAAAGTAATAAAGAAAACGATATGACAACATACGAGATTAACGCCCCGAAGAATCTTGAAGCTACAATATATCTTCCCGCCTCGAAGAGCATTAGCAACCGCGCACTCATTGTTCACGCACTGTGTGGCGGGCAGCAATTGCCTGAAAACTTATCCGACTGTGACGACACCCATGCAGTGGTCAATGCACTTAGGGATATGCCCGAGACTATCAATGTAGGTGCAGCGGGCACGGCCATGCGTTTCCTCACCGCTTATCTTTCAGTGACTCCTGGCGACCACACTATAACAGGCTCCGACCGAATGTGCCACAGACCTATCGGTGTACTTGTAGATGCTCTCCGCATGTTGGGCGCTACGATAAGCTATGAAGGCAAGGAAGGCTATCCCCCACTCCATATCTGCGGACACCCGTTGCTGGGCGGAAAACTTGAGATACCGGGCAACGTCAGCTCCCAATTCATCTCTGCTCTGCTGCTCATCGCCCCTGTGACAGAGCAAGGCTTGATACTTCACCTGACGGGTGAGATTGTCTCGCGTCCGTATATCGATTTGACAATCCATGTGATGCATGGCTTTGGCGCAAGCGTGGAATGGACCAGTCCCGATACCATCGAGGTAAAGGCCAAGCCTTACGAGGACGCACCTTATCTTATAGAAAACGATTGGAGTGCAAGCTCCTATTGGTACGAGATGGCATCGCTTTATCCTTCAGGCGAGGTCGACGTTGTAATGAAAGGCCTGGAGGACAGTTCGCGTCAGGGCGACTCTGTGGTGAAATACATTTTCTCACTGCTCGGAATAAGGACATCGTTCGCAGAGGTGCACACCGGCAAACCAACCTCTGTGAAGCTCTCCCGGCACCTTGAACATGTGGCAACGTTGACCTACGACTTCATCAATTGTCCCGATTTGGCCCAAACCATCATTGCGACTTGTTGCGCGCTCGACATTCCGTTCCATTTCACCGGCTTGGCCAGCCTCCGCATAAAGGAAACCGACCGCCTGGAGGCTATGCGCAAGGAACTGGGC
>CAVHDN010000383.1:0-2050 GCA_963634315.1 Flexilinea sp.
ACTTTGCACAGTTTACATTATTTACACAACATGACAAAACTACGATTTGCGGGCATCATCCCCGCACGTTACGCATCGACACGCTTCCCTGGCAAGCCTTTGGCCATGCTGGGCGGTAAGGCGGTGATACAGAGAGTGTATGAAAAAGCGGCCGACGCACTTGGCGAGGCTTATGTAGCTACCGATGACAAGCGCATATATGATGCGGTGGAGGCATTTGGCGGACGGGCGGTCATGACATCGCCCGACCACAAGAGCGGCACCGACCGCATTGAGGAGGCAGCCGAAAAGATAGACTGCGACTTTGATGTCATAGTTAACATTCAGGGTGACGAGCCATTCATCCACGCCTCGCAGATAGAGGCCATTTGTCGTTGCTTCGACGATGAGGCCACAGAGATTGCCACACTTGGAAAGCCGTTTGGCACCGACATGAACGCTATTGCCAATCCCAACTCTCCGAAGATTGCGGTTAACAACCGCGGCTATGCCATGTATTTCAGCCGCAGTGTCATTCCCTATGTACGCGGCTGTGACATGGCGGTGTGGGCTGAACGTTTTCCTTTCCTCAAGCATATTGGGGTTTATGCTTATCGGCGCGATGTGCTGAAGGCCATAACGAGCTTGTCGCAAAGCGAACTAGAAAAGGCAGAGAGTCTCGAACAGCTGCGATGGTTGCAGAATGGCTATCGCATAAAGGTAGGCATAACCGACATTGAGACCGTGGGCATTGACACGCCCGACGACTTGCGACGAGCCGAACAGTACTTAAAGGAACACGACAACTTTAAAGCGTAATGTTCTCATTGACAATATCGTATTGCCATGTTCGTACTTCTCTGGAGACTTACTAATGAACGACAGGTTTCAGTTTAGGCGTTTTCTAGTACGCCAAGACCAGTGCGCCATGAAGGTGGGCACCGATGGTGTGCTGCTTGGGGCGTGGGCTACTGCTGCCGTCAACGAAGGTCTGTCCGTGCTCGACATTGGCACTGGCACAGGACTTGTAGCCTTGATGATGGCGCAACGGTTCGACAAGGCACATATCGTCGGGGTGGAATTGGACCACAACGCGGCAATTCAAGCCATGGAAAACGCCGCCGACTCGGAGTTTGCCGATAGGATTACGGTGGTTGAGGCTCCGTTGCAGTCTTTCTCCAACGACAGTAAGTTTGACGCCATAGTGTGCAACCCGCCCTTTTTCACCCATTCGCTTCAGTGTCCCAACGAGCAACGCACCATGGCGCGCCATGCCTACACGCTCAACAGCCACGACCTTATGACATGTTCGGCCGCTCTTCTCGCACAAGGCGGCGAACTTTCTGTCATCATTCCGTGTGAGGCAAAGGGTTCCTACGACTACGAAGCCTCAATGGCGGATCTCTTCATCAGCCGTATTTGTTGGGTCAGAACAAAGTCCAACAGTGCACCAAAACGTGTGTTGCTTGCCTATAGCAACACTGTCCCCAATGGCCTCGACACCAATAACTTAGTCATTGGTGACGACAAGTACCAAGCTATGACACGGGACTTTTATCTAAAATAGCATCAGGCGCATGCCAAATCACATGAAAAAGTGACCGACGGAATCCTTTAATCAATGGCTAAATGCCATTTAGAATCCGTCGGTCACTTCTACTGTGTGTCTAAACATCATCTTTAGCCTACACAGATATACGCTTTAGCTTTCTATTTCTTCTCTTCCATGTCGCCTTCCACGTAGAGGCGGGTCATCTCCACCTTGCCGTTTGTGCGCACGGTGATTGACTTCTTGAAAGGTCCGGGAAATTTACCAGCTCCATTGTAGGTCACCTTTATTTCACCCTTTTGTCCGGGGGCGATGGGGTTCTTGGTGTATTCGGGCACGGTGCATCCGCAACTGGCCACGGCTTGGTTTATAATCAAGGGGGCTGTTCCTACATTGGTGAATGTGAACACTCCCGATACCTTTGGGGATGACTCAGAGAATTTCCCGAAGTTGATGATGGTCTTGTCAAACTTGATTTCGGCTTGGCTTTGACCGTTTGCGCTTTGTGCAAGGGCTGTTGCC
>CAVHDN010000384.1:0-2041 GCA_963634315.1 Flexilinea sp.
GTTATGAACCTGTCCATTATGGACATTGGCGGCGAGATACTGGTGGTTAGTCAATTCACGCTTATGGCCTCATACAAAAAAGGCAACCGCCCATCATGGATTAAAGCCGCCCGTCATGAGGTCAGCATACCGCTTTACGAGTCGTTCTGCGCCAGATTAAGTACCGCATTGGGGAAAGGTATAGGAACAGGAGAATTCGGGGCAGACATGAAAGTGGAACTTCTAAATGACGGTCCTGTCACAATCTGTATTGACACGAAAAACAAAGAGTGAGGAAAGTCTAGCTAATGCAGCCTATTCAGAACATAGACTTAAACGGCACTAAAACTTAAATAATCAACAGAAAACGCATGGACGACATAACACTAAGACAGGCACAAACTATGGTTGACCAGTGGATAAAGACCTACGGGGTGCGCTATTTCTCGGAGCTTACAAACATGACCGTACTGACAGAAGAGGTGGGCGAAATGGCACGTATCATGGCGCGCAAATATGGCGATCAAAGCTTCAAAAAGGGCGAAAAATCCGACCTTGGCGATGAGATGGCCGACGTGCTCTGGGTGTTGTTGTGCATAGCCAACCAAACGGGTGTTGACCTGACGGCAGAACTGCAACGCAACATTACAAAAAAGACGGCAAGAGACAGCCAAAGACATATTAACAACAATAAATTAATCAACGAAAAAATGACTGAAGAACATTCGCATAACCACGAGCACCACCATCACGGCGAGGCTCCGAAGATGAGCAAATACGACGAAGCACTAAGCAAGTACAACACGAACGTAAACGACGATGACGTGCGAAAGGCAGTGAGAGCACTCATTGCCGAGAAAGTGCATGAGAACGACACCATGGAAGTGAAGAAATTCCTCATGGGTAGCGTGGAACTCACATCATTGAAGACGACCGACAGTGACGAGAGCATATTGGCTTTGACCGAACAAGTGAACCGCTTCGACGAGGCTTATCCCGACCTACCCCACGTGGCCACCATCTGCGTCTATCCTTGCTTTGCACAAACTGTGGCCGAAGCGCTTGAAATAGACGGGGTTGAGATAGCCTGTGTGTCGGGCAACTTCCCATCGTCACAAGCCTTGACAGAGGTAAAAGTAGCAGAAACAGCTCTTGCCATAAAGGACGGAGCAACAGAAATAGACATTGTGATGCCCGTTGGCAAATTCTTGAACGGCGACTATGAGAGTGTGGCCGATGAGATAAGCGAACTGAAGGCAGTTTGCGGTGAAAAGAAGATGAAGGTGATACTCGAAACAGGTTGCCTCAAGACTGCGTCAAACATAAAGAAAGCGGCCATAATAGCTATATATGCAGGAGCCGACTATATAAAGACATCCACAGGAAAGCTCGAGCCGGCGGCTACTCCGGAGGCAGCCTACGTAATGTGTCAGGCCATTAAGGAGTATTACGACCTTACAGGAATACAGATAGGTTTCAAACCAGCGGGCGGTCTCAACTCTGTAATGGACGCACTAATATACTATACGATAGTGAAAGAAGTGCTGGGCAAACAGTGGCTCACCAACGAGTGGTTCAGACTGGGCACAAGCCGACTGGAGAATATGCTTCTAAGTGAGGTAACAGGCAAGGAGACGAAGTTCTTCTAAGCCACTCCTTGACTTGTAGCATCAATCCCATAGACGACCAAAACAAAACACCAACTACACAAAAGGCGCAGCCCCTACCCCACTAACGGGAGAGGAAGAGCTGTACCTCTGTGTATCAACAAGTTAAAGTGTCACTTGCTACGTTCTATAACATAATCGACATAAGCCTTAAACGCAGTTTTTATGTCGTCATTCACCACTGACTTCTCTATGTATCGGCAGCACAAGTCGTGAAGTTCCATCATGCGCTTTTCGGCATATTCAATGCCTCCGTTGGACTTCGTGAATTCCACCAAACGGGCAATTTCTTCATGTGTCACAGTGTTAGCCTTTACTTTAGTTGCAATAGTTAACATCTCATCGTCATGGTTAGCTTTAAGCGCATAAATGGCAGGCAAGGTAAGCTTGCCCTC
>CAVHDN010000385.1:0-2036 GCA_963634315.1 Flexilinea sp.
CGACAACCGTATCAAGAGCGGCGAAGCCAAGTTTTGTGTGAGTGTCATCCAAGGCAGCAGCCACATCTCCAAGGTCAGTGAATTTAATATTCCTCTTGTGAAGTAAAGGCAACAACGTTATATAACACTAAGTCCCGAAGTAGTGGTGCAATGATTACCGCTGCTTCGGGACTTCTTTTGTTATGGCGCGTTCTATAGGGAAGTCGATTCGTTCTGAACAAGAGGTATGCTATTCTTTGCTATAGCTTTGTGGCGAATTATTCAAACGCGAGTTTAAGCGGTGCATGATTCACCATTTTCTCCTTCGGAGGATATTTTTGCAGTCCGGGGTAGTGGTGGTTCAGGTAGGCTTCCAGATGATTGGGCACCTTGACGTTGGTCAGCGGACCAAACTGAGCATCCTGCGTATGTTCAATGTCCTCCACGGGAATCTGGTCTACAGCCGTCATGATGATGTTATAGTATCGGCCATTCTTGTTGTTGTAGCGCGTCTGTATGCGAACGAGCCAGTTGTACAGCACACTTTTCGGTACCAATTCCACGACAAGTCTGGTGGCTAAACATTCCAAGAAACTTTTTTTGTTAGGTTTCTCAATTTTGCATTTACCCCAGTATGCCCAAGACCACACTTCTTTGCCGCTGAAACACTCGCTGATGCGGCGACACAACTTCCGCTGTATCTTTTCAGCCCGGGCATTGAGCGGCAACTTGTCGAAAGGAAAGATGTCCACATATATACCTTGGTGCATGTCCAAGTCCTTGCATGCCTCCTCAAGGAACGTGGTGCTGTTCTTGCGTAGTTTTGCGAAATAGAACGGAGAGTGCGGGTCAGTCTTATACCAAGCCAAGAAGAACTCCGGTTTCAGCACGGCCGGAGCCTCTTTGAGAAAGCGGTTATAGTTGTCGCGCGTCATACCCACGTCGATGTCGTCGTCCCAAGGTATGATGCCCTGGAAGAAATGTGCGCCGATGCCCGAGCCGCCCTGAATGAAATAATCAATGTGCAACAGTTCGCACACCCGCACAATCTCTGCCAGTACTTCATAGAGCGTGGCATGCAGTTGTTTCAGTTCATCTTCAGTATATTGCCGGTCCATGGTATCTTTTGTTTTATTTCAATATGTGTCAACAGATGCAAAGGTACGCATAAATGGCGTGTTCTAAAAGAAACCAAGCATCCTTTTGAGGCTATTTCCCTGTTTTTGTTTTTGCGTTGGCATGCATACGGTTGCTTCTCTCGTTGTTCTTTGGTGTAGAGGCTTCTGCTGTCGACTTGTGGCCGTTCTCCGTATGCGTACTCTTAGCGGCTTTAGGCTTGTCTGCCGATGCTGACGGTGTGTTTTTGCTTTTGTCAGCCGGAGCAGTCTGAGATGCTTTGTTGGCATTTGCGGCATGCTTGTCTTGCATTGCTTTATGTGTGGGCAGCTTATGCTCAGGCAATGTCATGCGTTCGTTGCGTTTCTCGTTGTCTTTCCATGCCTCGTTGAAACTATATGCCGTCTCTGTGAAGTCAAACTCGAAGTCGGGCAGTCCCCGTTCCCCTTCGTCCATGCGATAGGGTGGGGTGACATCGTCCACGCGGTGAACCTCCACCATCGCCACCCCCTGTGACAGCATGCCCAGTTCGCGTGCCGCCCCATAACTGAGGTCAATGATGCGCCCACGTCCATACGGTCCTCGGTCTGTAACCTTTACGATGATTTCTTTTCCGTTCGACAAGTTTTTCACCCTAAGCAGTGTGCCGAAAGGATAACTGCGGTGAGCGCATGTCAGACTGTCGTGGTGCAGCCGTTCGCCGCTTGCCGTTCGTGCGCCTGTTGCCCTTTTCGAATAATAAGAGGCCTTGCCCCTATGCGTCTGTGCAACCATAGGGGTAAGGCCTAAAACTGTTATGATTCCTAATAATACGATTCTTCTATACTCCACAATAATTTGTTTTGTTATACAATACCCTGGGCCAGCATAGCCTTGGCCACCTTCATGAATCCGGCGATGTTGGCGCCCTTCACATAGTCGATGTAGCCGTCGGTCTGTGT
>CAVHDN010000386.1:0-2032 GCA_963634315.1 Flexilinea sp.
ATCGGTGTTGGGAGCGAAGCCGAAGCCGTCGGCGCCTATCACCGTGCCCGCATGGATTGTAACGTTGTTTCCTATCTTGCACCCGTCGTATATGGTCACGTTGGGATATATGAGACACCCGTCGCCCACCGTGACGTTGTCGCCTATCACGGCGTGCGGATAAATCCTCGTGCCCGAGCCCACCACCGTGTTTTCGCCTATGCAGGCAAAGGCCCCGATGTAAACATCCTGGCCTACGGTGGCACTTGGGGCTATCGCCGCCCGCGCGTCTATGCCTTTCTTCTTCGGCTTTGCCGCCTCATACATCTGCAGCAGCTTTGCCACGCACTCGTAGGCGTTGGCCACGCGTATGAGGGTGGCCTTCACGGGCCTTTCGAGCACCAAGTCATTGTTCACAAGCACCACGCTCGACTCCGTGCTATATATATAATGTGTATATTTGGGGTTTGACAAGAAAGATATTGCTCCCTCTTTGCCCTCTTCAATCTTGGCAAAAGTGTTGACGGTGGCACCTGCGTCGCCTTCTATTTTTCCGCCGATAAAATCAGCAATCTGCTTAGCTGTAAATTCCATCTCGTTGCTTTAGGGTTTTGTTAATTCTGCAAATGTAGCAAAATTTGTTTATATCCTTTGATAACAAAGGTAGTATTTTCTTGTTTTTTTAGACAGTTCCACACCTTCAGGCTGCACCAGATGTCGGGCTGGCTGGCCCCTTCGATATGCTTATGAAGCCTAAGACCGGGTCGTTTATTATCTTGCAGTCTTGCATCTGTCGCTTATCTCAACAGCCATCTGCTCCTGCAGCTCCCTGGCTTTCTGTGCAGCCACCTCGGCAAAGTCGAGTCCGCTTGAGGCGTAGATTATGCCGCGCGAGGAGTTCACCAACAGACCGCAGTCGTCGGTCATGCCATATTTGCACACATCCTGAAGACTGCCGCCCTGTGCGCCCACGCCAGGCACAAGCAGGAAGTGGCGTGGAGCCATGCGGCGAATGTCCCTGAACATCTCCCCCTGCGTTGCGCCCACCACATACATCATGCGGTCATCGCCCGCCCACTGCTGCGAGCGGCGGAGCACTTTCTCAAACAGCCGCTCGCCGTCCCTGTCCTCGGTGAGCTGGAAGTCGTGCGACCCCTTGTTGCTCGTGAGCGCGAGAAGCACCACCCACTTGTCCTCATAGACGAGAAACGGCGTCACGCTGTCTTCGCCCATGTAAGGAGCCACAGTGAGCGCGTCCAGGTCATACTCCTCGAAGAACGTGCGGGCATACATGGCCGAAGTGTTGCCTATGTCGCCGCGCTTGGCGTCGGCTATGATGAAGTGGCGGCTGTAGTTGTCCTTCATATACCTGATGGTCTTTTCGAAAGCCTCCATGCCCCTGAGTCCTGCCGCCTCGTAGAAAGCGAGGTTGGGCTTGTAGGCCACGCAGTAGGGAGCCGTAGCGTCTATTATGGCCTTGTTGAAGGCGAATATAGGGTCGTCGGTGTCGAGAAGGTGTTGAGGTATCTTTTTCAGGTCGGTGTCGAGACCCACGCAGAGAAACGACTTCTTGTCGAATATCTCCCTTACCAGTTCTTGTCTGTTCATATCTTGCAAGTTCTTTTTGTTGTTCCGAACCACAGGCATGCCATAAGGGGGTACATGCGCTGGTGACGGTGCAAAGTTACAGTATTTATCGCAAAATACAAAACAACGCGGAGGAGTAGAAAAGCCGCAGTCGAGCGAACGGCTGCGGCACAAACAATCTACCTTGTGAGTTTAGAACAACACCACAGAGAACGGCCGGCTTTATATAGTGGTTACTCCCATGGCGTCATCGGTTAGAGAACAACTTGTAGCACAGTGCGCCAAACGGTGTCTTTATTCATGGCGTAATTTTTTGTGTTTTTTATGGGGTTGAACGATTGATATGTTTTGTTTGATGCGCTTGACCAGGCTTGCTAGTAGTAGCATTTCGCCGAAATGCGACCTCAACGGAGTAGGAGCGCTTCTCCGAACTGAAAGTCGGCGGCCGAAGGGAAAGCCAAGTGCG
>CAVHDN010000387.1:0-2030 GCA_963634315.1 Flexilinea sp.
GTTCCGAGCATGCGGAACTTGGATAAAGTTAGAAACTCAGGGGGCCGCAGCCATCAGCTTGGCTGCGGCTTTCTTTTTGCCTAAAGCAAGCGGCTTTTCACGATAATTATACCTTAAATCACAATCATTGTACCACAGACAGGCTCTGTTTACCGATATTTGCACCAACTAACAAGCAATCATCAACTACTATTTTCTTATTTTATTATTATCAACTACTATGATGAAAAACTTATTAAAAGACATGAGCGCAGCCAAGCGACTGACCGCACTGGCGGTGCTCGCCATGGCTCTGCCTCCACAACAATGGACGACGGCCAGAGCCGCGGTGCAGGCGGTACAACAGTCGGCTGCAGTGAAAGGACAAGTGCTTGACTCCAACGGTGAACCGGTGATTGGGGCCACGGTAAAGGTGGCGGGCACGAAGACGGGCACCGTGACCGACCTTGACGGCAACTTCACGCTGAACGCCGCCCCAGGAGCAACCATTGAGATTTCCTACATCGGCTGCAAGAGCAAGACAGTGAAGGCTACGTCGGCCCCCATGAAGATTGCGCTGGAAGACGACAACCAGACGCTCAGCGAGGTCGTGGTAGTGGGCTACGGCGTGCAGAAGAAATCGGACGTGACGGGAAGCGTGACGTCGGTGAGCAAGGAGCGCTTCGAGAAGATACCCGTGACCAACGCTCTGCAGGCGGTGCAGGGTGCGGCGGCTGGCATCACCATCACCCAGACATCGTCCATTCCGGGCGACGCGCCCGACGCGCTCGTGCGCGGACAGAACTCCATAAACGCCAACTCAGGACCTTACATCGTGGTAGATGGGGTGCCCATCAACAAGACAGGAGGTTCGCTCAACGACATTGCGCCCTCTGACATTGAGTCGATGGAGATACTCAAGGATGCTTCGGCCACGGCCATCTATGGTACCAATGGTGCCAACGGCGTAATCCTCATTACCACCAAGCACGGCAAGAGCGGAAAACCTACCATAAAGTATAACGGATATGTGGGCTTCGAGGACTTCTCCCACAAGCTGAAGTTCTGCAACGGCGACCAGATTCTGCAGCGCTACAAGGACTATGTGGCCATAAACCCAGGCGAAACCATGTACAACGACTACGTGAAGTATGCCAACGAGGCCGACAACTACGAGAAGGGCTCGCAGACCGACTGGATTTACGACGAGGCGTCGCAGACGGGCATCATAACTGACCACAACGTGAGCATAGCGGGCGGAACTGACAGGGTGAGATACTACGTGTCGGGCGACTATCTGAGCCAGAAGGGTGTGCTCAAGGGCTACAACTACAAGCGCTACTCGTTGCGCACCAACATCGACATGGACGCTACCGACTACCTGAAGATAGGCACCAACACCTACATAGCCTCACACAACCGCGACGGCGGACGAGTGAACTTCCTCAACGCCGAGGCCATGTCGCCCTGGGGCAAGGAGTACAACGACGACGGCTCCTACTGCATATACCCCATGTACTCGGAGCAGCTGTGGAGCAACCCCATGATAGGCCTTACCAAGAACGCCGAGCGCCGACAGTGGAACGTGAGCATAAACGGCTTTGCCGAGGTGGACTTCGGACACATATGGAAGCCGTTGGCCGGACTGAAGTACAAGCTCAACGCAGGCTACTCCTACGCACCGAAGCGCGAGAACACCTACACGGGAGCCGCAGCCAACGACCTCGTGGGCACGGGCAAAATATACAATTCGGACACGCAGACCTACACCATAGAGAACATCGTGAGCTACGCCTTGGACATAGACAAGCACCACTTCGACTTCACCGGACTGTATGCAGCGTCGCGCAAAAAGTTCTCCGAATCGACCGCGCAGGGACAGAAGTTCATCAACGACGAGCTGGCCTACAACAGCTTGGAGAGCGCCGAAACGCCCTACGTGAAGTCCTACGCCGACCTCTACACCACAGTGTCGCAGATGGGGCGTCTGAACTATTCCTACGACAGCCGCTATCTCTTCACCTTCACAGTGCGCCGCGACGGTTCGTCGG
>CAVHDN010000388.1:0-2027 GCA_963634315.1 Flexilinea sp.
AGTGAGCAACCAGTCGTCGGCCTCAACGTCACTATACACGTTGTAGGCGCACCCTTGCTCGTAGTGGTAGTCCCAAGTGTGATAGTCGTTGTTGGCGTCGATGATGGTCATAAGGTCGAGCGAAGAGGCGTCGGCAAAGTCATTGTCGTAGGGAGGCACTATGGCCGGGCCAATCACTGCCTTTGTGCTCGAAGCGTCGTTGCCCACCACATCGCCGTTCACAACTACGATGTCGTAGTAGTAGGCTTGCAGCTCGTCGGAGGTGATGGTGTCGGTGTAGGTGGTGCCGCTTATGCCGTGGGCCACCTCCACTCCCTCAGGTTGGCGTATCACGTTGTAGGTAAGGTCGCCTATGTAGCCGCCGTTCTCGCCCTCGGTGGGAGCTGTCCATGATATGGTCACCTCGCCAGTGGCTGTGTTGGGGCTAACGGTAATGTCGGTCACGGGGTAGGGCACGTCGTAGCCCACGTAGGTAGAAGTGGTGGTCAGAGGACTGCGGCCAATGCTGTTGGTAGTGGCCGCGGTGATGTCGTAGGAACCGCTGGCCGTCACGGTGATGTCGGTCTCCACTGTGGCTCCGGGTGTTGTGGTGCCGCTGGCCAACACCTCACCGTCACTCTCTATGGAGTAGGTGAGCTCACCGGTGAGTTCGCCGCCGGCAAACGTCTTTGATGGTGCGGTGAAAGTGGCTTTGCCCGTGAGCGACGCTCCCTTGAACGATACGTTGAGGTCGTTGATGGCTGCAGGCGCATCGTCCTCGGCTGCAGGCTTAGGCACGGAGAGAGCGTATATCTGCTCGGAACCATAGAAATTGCCCACGAGGTCGAGTGCACCGCTGGTCAGGTCAACGGTGTAGAGGGCAGAGTTGCCGTTGGCATCCATTGAAGCCCAATAGAACACACCGGTCTTGTAGTCTATCTCACCGCTCTGTCCCCACAGGTTGTCCTCCTCGCTGAGCAGGGTCAGTCCTGTCGGACCCACGAGCGTCTCGCTTGCCGTGTTGGAGTCTATCTTGTAGAGGTTGCCGTCGGCAGCCACACCGTAGAGCTCCTTGTCCTTGGTCACACCCAGTGCCACATAGTGGTTGCTGAGCGTACCTATGGTGGAGCGTGTCAGAGTGCTATAGTCCATTATGCCCAGTTCGAAGCCGTTCAAGTTGGAGTTGAAGAACTCTCCATACACCGTACCGTCGTAGGCTACGGCCAGGTCGGTGGCTATGAGTGAGAAGTCGGTAAGGCCATTCTCGCTGAGTATCTCGCCCGTCTCGGCGTTGTAGCAAGTGTGCGACATGTAAACGAAATCGTCGCTCATGTAGTAGTTCACAATGTGGAACTCGTCGCCCACGAGAGCACCGCCGCCGTTGGCTGCGCAGTCCTCGTTTATCCACATCGACTCGGTGTTAACCGGGTCAGAGGCGTTGAACTTGTAGAGTCCGCACTCGGTGTCTTCCCAATAGGCCGAATAGACCACATTGCCCCACAGTTCGCGACCGTCGGCGGTGCGCATGAGCGGGGTCTTGCGTGTTGCGGTGCGGCCTGTCTTGGCCACAGCCTTGGATCCTCTCAGGCTTTGTGCGGTCTTCAGGTTCTTCAAGTCCTTTGCGCTCTTCAGCACGTTGGCGCTCTTCAGCGGACTTTTCTTCAGCGAGGCTTCGGTGAGCTTGTTCTTTATGGAACAAACAACCGGGTGGCTCTTCTCAAACTCCTTCTTGCTCAACAGACGTTGAACAGGAGTGGCTTTCTTCTTGATGGTGGTCTTTGCGGCCGCTTTAGGCGTGCACAGTCCATACTGCGCCGACACCGTCTGCGGGGCAAAGGCAGTGAATAGCACTGCGCACACCAATGCAATGATTGATTTTCTTGCCATACTTGTTGTTAAAAAAATGAATGTATTGTTTGTTTTGTCTGTCTGTAGTTGTTATCCTTGCTAAAGGTACTGAAACTCATTTGTTTTGGTTCTTGCGCTTAAGCGGCTAGTAGGAGCGCTTCTCCGAACTGAAAGTCGGCGGCCGAAGGGAAAGCCAAGTG
>CAVHDN010000389.1:0-2017 GCA_963634315.1 Flexilinea sp.
TTATTTACACATTATATTGAAAGTTTTCTGAAAGGTTTACAAAAGCCAAGCCGCCGCTCTCGTCTCTTGTCTATCATCCTTCCTTTAGTTGGGTTCTAAAAAATAGCTTTGTCTTTTTGGCCTTTCCGTCTCCCTTTTCTCGCTGTTTATGAATAACTTTGCGCTGCATTAATCACCTAAAACCCACAATGACCAACCAACCACACACTACCACAGCCACTCCTTTCGCCCGTCCACTATTCGTGATGGCCAAGCCCGCAGGAGCCTTCTGCAACCTGCGCTGCGACTATTGCTACTACCTCGAAAAGGCTGTCACACTCTCGCCAGGCCACAAGTGTGGCAACGTACACGAGGGCACTGTAGCATTTAACACAAAGAACACAATGAGTGACACGCTTCTCGAACTCTTCACCAAGCAGTACATCGAGGCGCAGACGCAACGCGAGGTGCTCTTCACGTGGCACGGAGGCGAACCGCTCACCATGCCGATAAGCTTCTATGAGAAAGCCATGGCCCTGCAGCGGAAGCATGCCAACGGCCATTTGGTAGACAACTGCATACAGACCAACGGCACACTGATTGACGAGAACTGGTGTCGGATGTTCAAGGAGAACAACTGGCTTGTGGGGGTATCAATCGATGGTACACGTGAGATGCACGACCGATACAGGAGGAACGCCAACGGACAAGGGTCGTTCGACAAGGTGATGCGTGGCATAGAGTTGCTGAACCGTCATGGGGTGATGTGGAACGCTATGGCGGTGGTGAACAGCCACAATGCCGAGCACCCCGTGGAGTTCTACAACTTCTTCAAGAGCATAGGTTGCCGATACATACAGTTCACTCCCATCGTGGAGCGCACCATAGACGGACACCTCGCCACAATCGACGACCGTCAGGAATACTGCAAGCTAACGGAGATGTCGGTGTCGCCGGAGCAGTGGGGACGGTTTGCGTGCGGAGTGTTCGACGAATGGGTGCAAGGTGACATAGGTGAATACTTCGTACAGTTGTTTGAGGCTACGCTGGCCAACTGGGTTGGCTCAGAGCCTGGCGTGTGTTCGCTGGCAAAAGACTGTGGCTTCGCCTTGGCAATGGAGCCTGGAGGTGACGTGTATGCCTGCGACCATTTCGTGTTTCCGCAATATAGGCTGGGCAACATCAATGAGCAACCGCTTGCGGGCATGGCCTATTCGCCACGCCAAAGCGCGTTCCGACGCCTGAAGCCGTCGCTCCCACGACAGTGCATGGAGTGCCAATGGCGTTTCGCGTGCAACGGCGAGTGTCCCAAGAACCGCTTCGCCATCACTAAAGACGGTGAGCAAGGGCTCAACTACTTGTGCGAAGGCTACAAGATGTTCTTCAGTCATGTGGCTCCCTACATGGAAATACTGAAAAAGGAGTTCGGCCACGGATGAGTTCCGTGTTTAGCTTTATCTGTATTTAGCAAATAGCATTACAGGCCGTTTCTTTGAACTATTTCTGTAAATATCCATCACCTTGCTGACACAGTCTCTAGAAACCGTGAAGCAGCCACGGCTTTCGCTGCCTATGGGGATATATTCCTTTTCTCCATGAAAGCGCGTCACCTTGCCAGCTGAATGGATGAGAATGCCGCGCGCCTTTGCCAAGTTATTGCTACGGTCGAGCCCTTGCAGACGGATGCTGTTCTTGAATTTCCGTCCTTTCCCTGCCATAATATACCGCCCCAAACTGCTGCATTCGCTGCCTAAGTTGTTGCTGAACTTCGGCTTGGCATCGGTATTCCCCTTGCCGCTGCCGTGCATGCAGTAGCTGCTCATCACCTTGCGTCCGCTCTGCAGGTCATAGACGAAGAAGCGTTTCTTGCCCGAGGGGATGCTGAAGTCCACAAGGATGTAATAGTCCGTGCTGTATCCCCGGCGCTCACAGTAGTCACGCACCTGTTCTATGTTTTCAGGGTCCACCTTACCATACCATTCCTTGTCGTCAATATAATTTTTCCACAAAGGTTTGGTATACCTTCTATATATAGGTG
>CAVHDN010000390.1:0-2016 GCA_963634315.1 Flexilinea sp.
TTATTAACCCCCACTCCATGCTGAAATACCCAGGAAAAACATATATTTGCACGCGAAACCCGCAACGTGACGCTGACCAAGCGAAAAGAAGAGCCACGCGCCAAGCTTATGGACAACTACAAGATAGAGATATACACCCACAGTGCGGACATGCCCGACGTGCAGGGCGAAGACTTCTTCCACAGCGCCGAGCTGTTCCGCATGTATGAGCAAACCCCACGCCACAAGCCCTTCATGGTGGTGGCTCTCGGCAAGGGCGGAGCCCAAGGCCACATGCTGGCCGTGGTGAGCTACAAGTGGGGGCTCATGCCTCCCTATCTCTACGCCCACTGCAGGGTGACGGGCGAGGGCGACTACTGCGGCACAGAACGGCAGAGGGAGACCATGTTCGGGGCCATGCTCAACGCACTGACCCGCAAGCTGCGCCACAGAGCACTCTACGTGGAGTTCAGCAACCTCTCGCGCAAGATGTTCGGTTACAAGGAGTTTCGCAGGGCAGGCTATTTTCCGGTGCACTGGATGAGCATACACAACTCGCTCCACAGCCGCACGCCCGAGGAGCGCATAAGCCCTCGCATGATGCGCCACATAAAGCACGCCGCAGAGCGCGGAGTGACCACTCGGGAGGTGGACGGAGAGGACGACCTGCAGTCTTTCGCGCGACTGATGAAAGCGCACAACAAGTGGAAGCCGCGCCGCCACACGCCCGATGAGACCTTCTTCAGGCGCCTGCAGGCCGACAGCCACGCGCGGCTCTTCATCACCCAGCACAAGGGACGCGCCATAGGCTGCTGCGCCTGCGTCTATTGGGGCGGAAACGCCTATGTGTGGCATTTGGCATCGCTGCGCAAGAGCTACGTCAAGCTCCATCCCGACGTAGCCACCGTATGGGCGGTGATAAAGCACGCCCACGCCCACGGCTTCGCCCACATAAGCTTCATGGACGTGGGGCTCCCCTTCCGCCGCAACCGCTTCCGCGAGTTCATACTGCGCTTCGGAGGCAAGCCGGTGAGCTCCTACAGGTGGTTCATGGTCAACATAGGATGGGTGAACAGGCTGCTGAAGTGGATATATTTTGGGTGATTTGGAAAAAAATGCGTACCTTTGCCGGCCTAAAATTGAGGTTAGAAGACACATGAAGTTTGCCATAATTGCCGCAGGCGAAGGCAGCCGACTGGCTGCAGAGGGCATCAGTCAGCCCAAGCCCCTCGTGGAGGTGCGCGGCGAGAAGCTCATAGACCGTTTGATAAGGATATTCATGGACAACGACGCCGAGGAGATAGTGGTGATATGCAACGACGCCACTGCGCTGGTGAGCAGCCACCTCGTGCACCTGCAGCGCGACGGGCTGAAAGGCCGTCCGGTGCCGCTGCGCTTCAGAGTGAAGAGCACCCCAAGCTCCATGCACAGCTTCCACGAAATCAGCCCTTACCTTGCCGACGGCCCCTTTTGCCTGACCACCGTTGACACGATATTCAGCGAAACGGAGTTCAAAAGCTACGTAGAGGCCCTAAAGCAAGCCACCTCGAGCGGCCAGCTGGACGGGCTGATGGGAGTGACCGACTATGTGGACGACGAGAAGCCGCTCTATGTCGACACCGACGGCGACCTGCGCATAGGCGGTTTCCTCGACCAGAGCGACAGCTGCCCATACATCTCAGCCGGCATTTACGGACTGGCCCCATCGGCCATCGACACTCTGAACGGATGCATGGAGCGCGGAGAGAGCCGCATGCGCAACTTCCAGAGGGCGCTCATAGCCGACGGGCGCAAGCTCAAGGCCTATCCCTTCAGCAAGGTGCTCGACATAGACCACGCTTCGGACATAGCCAAGGCGGAGGATTTTCTCTCCGAGTGAGTTTTTAGTAGGAGCAGTTCGCCGAACTGCGACCCGAGCACTGACGACCTGAATGCAGAGGGTGCATCTTGGAAATCTGCACCTACTACCTCCGCAGACAAATGCGGAAAGGCTAACTTAGTAGGAGCAGTTCTCCGAACTGCGACCCGAGCACTGAC
>CAVHDN010000391.1:0-2005 GCA_963634315.1 Flexilinea sp.
ATTATAGGTACGGTAGGGCAACTTCAGTTTGAGGTCATACAGTATCGCCTTGAGAACGAATACAACGCAAAATGCCGTTGGGAGCCCATCCACCTGTACAAAGCCTGTTGGATAGAGAGCGACGACGCGGCGGAGCTTGATAACTTCAAGAAACGAAAATATCAGTATATGGCCAAGGACAAGGAAGGTCGCGATGTCTTTCTTGCCGATAGCGGCTATGTGCTAAGCATGGCCCAAGAAGACTTCAAGGGCATCAAGTTCCATTTCACAAGTGAATTCTAACACAAACGACCACAAGGATTTATGACATTAAAAGAAGACATCTCCAATGCTGTGGATATCATGCGACAGGGTGGGGTGATACTGTATCCCACCGACACGGTGTGGGGAATAGGCTGCGATGCGACTAATGCAGAGGCCGTGGACAAGATATACAAGATAAAGAAGCGCCAAGACTCCAAGGCCATGATATGCCTTGTAGATAGTGATGCTCGTCTGCAGCGTTATGTGCGCAACGTTCCCAATGTGGCTTGGGAACTGCTTGACTGTGCCGACAAACCTACTACGATCATCTTGGACGGAGCAATAAACCTTGCGGAGAACCTCATCGCCGAAGACGGGAGCGTGGCCCTGCGTATAACCAAGGAACCTTTTTCCAAGGAGTTGTGTTTCCGCTTCCAAAAGGCCATCGTGTCCACCTCGGCCAACATATCGGGCCAACCAGCCGCACAGAACTTCTGCGACATTTCGGCGGAACTTCTTGAAGCCGTCGATTATGTGTGCTGGAGCCGCCGGCAAGAGCACAAACCCCACAAGCCTTCGAGCATAATAAAGCTCGGCTTGGACGGTGAAGTGAAAATAATAAGGAAATGAGTGGCGTGATGGCGGATAACGAGAGCCGAATGCGGTTCCAGAGCTTTCTGGATTGGCGCAAGGAGCACGTCAGCGACAGGATGTTCATCCTTGCGCTGGCTTTCGCTGTAGGCTTCTTTGCGGCAGTGGCGGCCTTTATCCTGCACAGTCTCATTAACGAGATAGGCTCTCTGCTCACCAGCTCCTTCGACACGGAGAATGTCAACTGGCTGTATTTGGTTTATCCCGTAGTGGGCATTTATCTCACATCATTGTTTGTGCGCTATGTGGTTAAGGACAACATAAGCCACGGAATTACCCGCATACTCTATGCCATAAGCAGCAAGCGCAGTCGTCTGCGCGGCCATAACTGTTGGTCGTCGGTCATAGCTTCGGCCATAACCATCGGTTTCGGCGGCTCCGTAGGTGCCGAGGCTCCCATCGTACTTACGGGTTCGGCCATCGGCTCAAACCTCGGAAAGGTGTTCCGCCTCGACAACAAGACCTTGATGCTTCTCGTAGGCTGTGGCGCTGCGGGGGCCATAGCAGGCATATTTAAAGCCCCGATAGCCGGACTTGTGTTCACTCTTGAGGTGCTCATGATCGACTTGACCATGGCGTCTCTCCTCCCCATACTTGTGTCGAGCGTTACGGCCACATGCTTCACTTATATATTCAGCGGCTCTACAGCCCTCTTCACCTTCCATCTCGACAGCGATTGGACTGTTGACCGCATACCTGCCGGTATCTTGTTGGGCGTGGTGTGCGGGTTGGTCAGCCTTTACTTCATCAGGACCATGACGGTCTGCGAGGACATGTTCGCGCGTTTCAAGAACAAGCCCTACTTGAAGTTGCTCATAGGTGGAGCCATGCTAAGTCTGCTCATATTCTTTTTCCCCGCATTGTTCGGCGAGGGATATGGCGCAGTCAACCTTCTGCTCGGCGGAAAGAGTCAGGCAGACTGGGACCTGATGCTCAACAACTCGCTCTTTTCAGGGCATAGCAATCTTCTTGTCCTATACGTTGCGCTCGTGTTGTTGACCAAGGTTTTTGCCACATCGGCCACCAACGGTGGAGGAGGCTGCGGAGGAACGTTTGCGCCGAGCCTCTTTGTGGGGTGCTTCGGTGGTTTCCTTTTTGCGCGCATTTGGAA
>CAVHDN010000392.1:0-2004 GCA_963634315.1 Flexilinea sp.
CAAAAAGAAACTGCGCTCGCACTTGGCACGACACAGGTGCTGTTTATGAAATGTTCGCTGAACACGTCCCACGCCACTTTGCTCACCGTCCGGCTCTTCGGTGTCGTTGCGGTAGTGTCGCTTACTGTCGCCTGCTCGTCGCGGTATTGGCGGTAGGCCTCCTCTTCAAGTCCAGTGAGGGCTACAGGCCGCAACGTGTCCATGGCTTCGGGAGAAAAGCTGTTGCTTATGGAGTCGGGCAAGGTCGTGTCGCAGTTATATACGGCATGGGCGTTTGCTCTAATCTCGTTGCCTGCAAAAAGAAACTGCGCTCGCACTTGGCACGACACAGGCAGAAGCCCGTTGGCTGTAGGCTCTTCACCCATGTCTATCCTTACGTCAAACTCCACCATGTCGTGCTCTCCTCCAATGCGGCAATTGACTATGCGCCCCGTGCTGTTGTCAACAATGGCAAAGCCCTGCACCAGCTGCGTGTTCTTTTGCCTTGGTTTGAACGTTATGCATGAGCGTCCTTGGGCCGAGGGACTTATTCTGTAGCGGTAAAAGAAACGGTTGCTGCGGTTGAAGGGTGAGAGCAGTTGGTCTTTGTATATCGACACACCGTAGATGTTGGGGCTGATGTACTGTATCACCGTGGGCATGGTCTTGTGGTTGTGTGGTATGGTGCTCACAAACACCTGACGGTTCATCCCGAAATTGCCAAAATTGTTGTAGGTTATCTTGCCATACACCTCGCCTATGTAGTTGCGCCGCCCCTTGGCTATGTAGTACATGGTGGGAATGAGAAGTAGGGTGGGGTTGCGCTTTATGGTGCGGAAGTTGTACTTGATGTAAGCGTTGCCCGTAGTTCCGTTGGTGGTGGAGGTGAAGTTGCGCTTGTAGGAGAACATCCTCTCAACTACCAAGGTGTCTTGAACACCCCTGGAAAAAACAATGCCGGGCAAGTGCAAGAGCACGCCCAGCATTATAACTATCCTTAGAATATGGGTTGGCCTTGGTTTCACGGCCCCAAAATTATGAAGAATATTTTGAGGGACAAAACAAAAGACCTTTTCTTTTGGTTCAACCCAGATACTTCATCAGTATCTTCGCATTGCCGCTGTCGCGCAGTTTGGCAATGCTCTTTTCGCGTATCTGGCGCACACGCTCACGTGTAAGCCCCAGCTGGTCGCCTATCTCCTCCAAGCCTTTCTCGTGGCACCCTATGCCGAAGCACTCACGGATGATGGTTATCTCCCTTTCCTTGAGCACCTTTGAAAGCACTGAGTTGAGTTCCTGCGCCATCGACTCGTGGTCAACATAGCGGTCAGTGCGGCTGTCCTCACCACTGGCCATAACGTCAAGCATGCAGTTGTCCTCGCCATCCTGGAACGGAGCGTCTATCGACACGTGGTGGCCGTCGGCCATAAGGCTTTGTCCTATCTTCTCCTCGTCAAGGTTTGTGGCTGCGCTAAGCTCCGACACAGAGGGGTGACGCTGATTTTCTTGCTCAAACTTGTTTATCTCATGGTTGATTTTGTTGAGCGAGCCCACTTGGTTGAGCGGCAGTCTGACAATGCGGCTCTGCTCTGCTATGGCTTGGAGAATGCTCTGGCGAATCCACCAAACGGCATAGGAAATAAACTTGAAGCCACGAGTCTCGTCGAATTTCTGTGCGGCTTTGATGAGTCCGATGTTGCCCTCGTCAATCAAGTCAGTAAGAGTGAGTCCCTGATGCTGATATTGTTTAGCAACTGAAACAACAAACCGCAGATTGGCTGTCACCAGTTTGTTCTTGGCGCGCTCACCCTCAGGACCTCCTCTGCGTATCTTCTGTGCAAGTTCTATTTCCTCGTCAATGGAAATGAGTGGGGCACGTCCGATTTCCACAAGATATTTATCCAGGGCTTCACTTGAACGGTTTGTAATACTCTTCTGAATCTTTAATTGTCTCATCCTAAATGAACTAAATATTTATTATAACTATCTAACAATCAACCTAATGGGTTGTTTCTTGCTCTAAGC
>CAVHDN010000393.1:0-2003 GCA_963634315.1 Flexilinea sp.
GGAAACCAGTGGTTTCTACGGCGGAAACCGATGGTTTCTAAGCCAGAAACCGATGTTTCTTTTGGGGAGACTCCCGGAAACCATTGTAATTGTTGAGATTATTCATATTATAATTGAAGACAATCTTTGCATCAACTGGTTCCGTGTGAAAGCACATCTCTTAGCGCGAAGCACTCTTTAATCTTGCGCCGCAGACGCTAAGGGTGGGGTCTCTAAATGCACTTTCTTGAGTTAAAATTTTTATTTTTCAGTATTATTTAGTACTTTTGCGAAGCGATACAACAAACTTTAAACGTCCGAAGGCTTGTGAATAAGATATGTTTCACTCTGTTAATGGCACTGCTCTTGTGCGTTGGGTGCGAGTTGAACCTGCGTCCCAAGGCAGATGGCGCATCGTCGGGAGCGGTGTCGGTGGAACGTTATGACCGCATACAGAGCCTTTACCTCACCACGGGCGACTTCTCTGCCTTGCAGCAGATGAACACCACTTACCCCATGCAGACCCGCACACTGATAGAGGACGTGCTGAAGATAGGCCGTGTGAACGACCCCGAGATAAACTCTAAGTTCCTGAATTTTTATCAAGACACTATGCTGCAGTCACTTATTAACGAGGTGGAACAGCAATACGTCAACATGGACGATGTGAACAAGGGACTGAACGAGGCGTTCTCGAGGTTCAAGAAGGAAATGCCAAGCTTGGAGTATCCACAGATTTACGCCCAGATAGGTGCGCTCGACCAAAGCATAATAGTGGGCAACAACACTTTGGGTATAAGCCTTGACAAGTATCTCGGCACCGACTATCCGTTGTACAAGAAGTTTTATCCCGAGGCCCAAAGGCGTTTGATGACACGCGACATGATTGTGCCCGACTGTATGGTGTTCTACATCCTTAGCTTGTTTCCCATGCCCCACGACAAGCAACTCTCGCAGCTTGAGTGCGACTTGCACATGGGCAAGATATTGTGGGTGGTGAACCGCATAACGCAGAAAAAGACTTTCCGAAACAAGTTTGTGAAAGCCATTGACCGATACATGAAGAAGCACAAGTTCACGTCAATGGTGCAGTTGCTTGAGGACAACAACTACTCGAAGTTTTCCGCCAACTAACTCTACCTTATATATGCGAATGCTATAGATATGCTTTACGCTGTCTAAAGCATATCTATAGCACTTCTATTCGGCATGTTTAGCACCTTGGCGCGCCCCAATGGCTCTCATGTGCTTGTCGAGCAGGTCGGCAAACTCATGGTTCTTCAGTCCCCACTGCGGTGCAATCAACATCTCCTTTGGCGATTGCGACACGAAACGCTCCAGCACAAGACTCCACCGCAAGTGTTGCACATACTCCGCAATGAGCCGCACATACTCCTCTACGGTATATACATGAAACGGCTTCTCGGCGAACATGCGCTCCAACGCCGTCCCCTTGACCACCTGCATCTGATGTATTTTCAACATGGTCAGTGGGAGTGCCGAAATGGTGTCGGCTTGCCGTAGGCTCTCTTCCGCATCCTCACCCGGAAGTCCTATTATAATGTGTCCACCTGTTCTTATACCGCGCGCTGCCGTCTCCTCTATGGCCTGTCTCGAACACTCGAAGTCATGTCCTCGGTTTATGAGCCGCAGCGTAGCGTCGTTGGCACTCTCTATGCCATACTCCACAACAAGAAACGTCTGTCGGGAAAGTGTGGCGAGATAGTCGAGCAATGCAGTCGACACGCAGTCGGGACGTGTACCTATGACAAGTCCAACGACACCATCCACAGCCAATGCCTCCTCATAGAGCCGCTTCAAGTGGTCGAGTGGGGCATAGGTGTTGGTAAACGCTTGGAAATAAGCGAGGTATTTCATTTCGCTGTACTTCCGCGCGAAGAACTCTTTGCCTGCCTCAATCTGCTGGCGAAGCCCGTCGCCGCTACGGCAGTAGGAGGGATTGAACGTTCTGTTGTCGCAGAACACACAACCGCCGCGCCCCGTCTACGAATCGACGCCGTCGC
>CAVHDN010000394.1:0-2002 GCA_963634315.1 Flexilinea sp.
GTGGTGATAGCCCTCGTAGTGTACGAGCGCGTCGCGGCCGGGCAGACACTTCTTCACGCAGTCGTAGGTGGCCTGGAAGTTGACACCTCCGCCCGACTCGTTGCCCAGCGACCAGATCACGACGCTCGGGTGGTTGCGGTCGCGGAGCACCATTCGCTCGGTGCGGTCGATGTAAGCCGCCTGCCATGTGGTGTCGTTGGACAGGCCCTGGTTGTTGTGGCACTCCACATCGGCCTCGTTCACACAGTAGAGTCCGTAGTAGTCGAACATGGCATACATCTTAGGTTGGCGCGGATAGTGGCTCGTGCGTACCGTGTTGACGTTGGCCTGCTTCATCAGCTGCACGTCGCGCAGCATTGTGGGCACGTCGATGGCGTGGCCGTAGAGAGGATGGATGTCCTGAGTGTTCACACCCTTGAAGAACACGCGCTTGCCGTTGACGGTCACCTGCTTGTCCTGGTTTATGCGCACGTCGCGGAAGCCATATTTTGTAGAGAATACCATCTCCTCGCCGCCGGCGTTCATCTGCTTCACGATGACAGTGTAGAGGTAAGGATTCTCGCTGCTCCACGGAGTTAGTTTGGCTATGTGGCCCATGTCGACAGTGAAGTCTTTCTGCTTTGTCTTCTTGTCGACGCTGACGGTTGTCGACTGTGTGGCAACAGTCTTGCCTTCGCCGTCTACGAGCGACACCTCTATCTGCTTGCTGGTCTTTTCGCCTGCGGCATTGTCAAGGGTCAGGTTCACCTGCATCGATCCGCTTGTGTAGCCGTTGTCAAGCTTTGAAGTGATGTAATGGTCGGAGACGTAGGTCTTGGGCGTTGCCACGAGGTAGACGTCGCGGTGGATGCCAGCCAGGTGCCACATGTCTTGTCCCTCAAGATAGGAACCGTCGCTCCAGCGGTAAACGCGCACCGATATGTTGTTCTCGCCAGTGCGCAGATATGGGTTTGCATCAAACTCGGCATCGGTGTTGGCACCTTGCGAATAGCCCACATAGTGTCCGTTTATCCACACTGTGATAGCACTGCATGCACCGTCGAAGTGCAGGGTGACGCGCTTCTTGTCCCATCCTTCAGGCAGGCTGAAGGTGCGGCGGTAGGAGCCCAACGGGTTGGCGTCGAAGTTGTCGGGGATAGCCGTGATATACGGAGGATTGTTCTTGAACGGATAGCCCACATTATTATATACAGGTACATCGTAGCCTGCCATTTCCCAGTTGAGCGGTACCTTGATGTCGTCCCATGCGCTGACATTGGCGTCATCGCCGAAGAACTCCTCTTCGGGCTTGCCTTTCTTCCAGTCGCTTGTATACTTGAATTTCCACGTGCCGTTGAGCGACATATAGTCGGCCTTCTTCGGTGTCAGCCAGGGCAGCGAGTAGCATTCGTCGCTCTGCATTGAGGCTGTTGTGGAGTATGGGATGAATGTGGCGTGGGCACCCAGCTTGTGGTCCTCAAACTTGTGCTGGTCTTCAACCCACAAGTCGGAGAAGATGTTCACCGCTGACGTAGCACTTGCGGCGGCTTTGAGTTTCACTGCTTTCGCTTGACGAGCCGACCGTGTGGCTTTTGCCTTGGTCGCCGTACCTTGTGCCTGCACCGCAAAGGGCGCAAGAAGCATAAAGATGCTGATAAAGTGGTTCTTGTTCATATGTAGTGATATAGGTTTGGCTTGCAATGCCTGTTGCCTTTGAAGCATTAAGGCATAATTGTTTGCAAAATTAAACAAAAAAGAGAACAACATGTTGTTTTTTTGTCTACTTTTGTAAGCACATTATTAAAATGTGAGCTGAAGGTGCTTGCCGTTAGCCCAAACTCAAGCAATACGACGGGGACGGCGAAGAGATGAAATACGGAAGAATGGAATAAACCTATATAAATAGAACGACATGAACAAACAACTCGCACGGCTGATGCAGGCAATGATCAGCTACGACGGTGGCGACGTGCCACGGATACAGCATTTTGTGAAGGTACACAACTTCGCCGCTGTCATAGGC
>CAVHDN010000395.1:0-2001 GCA_963634315.1 Flexilinea sp.
AGGTGGGTTCTATAAATTCCCACCGTAAAGAATAACATTAAACTATGGGTTACGTGTAGCCTATATATAATAAGGTGGCGGCCCTATTATACTTTCTGCCGCAAGGCAAGAGCTGCGTTCTCGGCAGCCTCCATTATTTCGCGCTCCCCCGGTCCTTTGTCGTTGATGCCGCAAAGGTGCAGAATGCCGTGGATGATGACACGGTGCAGCTCCTCATCATACTGCTTGCCGAAGAGTTCTGCATTGGAGCGCACTGTGTCGAGACTTATTACAATGTCACCGTTTATCTTGTCGCCCTCGTCATAGTCGAAGGTAATCACATCGGTGTAGAAGTCGTGGCCGAGATACTCCCTATTGACCTCAAGTATCTTCTCGTCATCAACAAACATGTAGCCCACTTCGCCTACCTTGCGACCGTGACTTGCCGCCACAGCCTTTATCCACGCGGTTGTCTCGCGGCGCTTTATCTGTGGCATCTTTACGCCCTCAGCATTGTATGTTATCATTGCTCTAAAAGTGTTGTTTGCTTTTTGTTAGTTGTGCTGTTGCGATGTGCAGTTCTGTCGTTGCTCCGGTTTACTGCGGCTGTTTACAATCGTCAGGTGTTGGCAAGAACTCGTCAACGTTGCGACCAAAGTGGATAAGCTCACGCACCATGCTCGACGATATGCCCTCCATCTCCGATTCTGCGAAGAGCAGCAAGGTCTCCACATGACCTATACGCTTGTTTATGATGGCCTGCTCGCGCTCATACTCCATATCCTTCACGCTCCTCAAGCCTTTGATGATGAACGCAGCCCCCTCGCGGTGGGCGAAATCGATGGTAAGGTCGCTATATTGCTTCACCTCCACACGGCTCTCGCCGGCATATAGGCGGGCTATCGTGGAGACCCGCGTCTGCGCGTCGCACATGCACTTCTTGTTTTCGTTCACCCCCACACCTATGATGATGCGCTCGAACAAGGGCAGCGCACGCCTCACCAATGCCGCATGGCCTATGGTGAACGGGTCGAAGCTACCTGTGAATACTGCTTTTGCCATTGTTGTTTCTATTATTGATTGCGCCGCTTAGAAGAGGCTTGGCTGCATGACATTGCCCGAATATGGATTGCGCCCGAAGTGCTGATAGGCCAGTTCGGTCACCATGCGTCCGCGCGGTGTACGCTTTATAAAGCCCTCCATTATGAGATACGGCTCATATACTTCCTCCACCGTGCCCGCATCCTCGCCTATAGCTGTGGCTATGGTCGATACGCCCACGGGGCCACCCTTGAACTTATCTATTATGGTGAGCAAAATCTTGTTGTCGGTCTCGTCCAGTCCGTACTGGTCGATGTTGAGTGCAGTGAGCGACAGACTGGTTATGTCAGTATCTATCCGACCATTGCCCTTCACCTGCGCAAAGTCGCGCACACGGCGCAACAGCGCGTTGGCTATACGTGGCGTGCCACGGCTTCGGCGCGCTATCTCAAGCGCCGCCTCATCGTCGATTGGCACAGCGAGTATGCTGGCCGAGCGTTTCAGTATGCGCTGCAAGGTCTCAGGGTCGTAATACTCCAAGTGCATGTTTATTCCGAAACGTGCGCGCAGCGGTGCGGTGAGCAGTCCACTTCGGGTGGTGGCTCCCACGAGCGTGAATGGATTGAGGTCTATCTGTATGGAGCGCGCCGACGGCCCTTTGTCTATCATTATGTCTATGCGGTAGTCCTCCATGGCCGAGTACAAGTATTCCTCCACTACGGGCGACAGGCGGTGTATCTCGTCGATGAACAACACATCGTTGCGCTCGAGCGAGGTGAGTATGCCTGCTAGGTCACCCGGTTTGTCGAGTATGGGGCCGCTGGTTATCTTGAAGCCCACGCCCAGTTCGTTGGCTATGATGTTGCTCAGTGTGGTCTTGCCCAGTCCCGGCGGACCGTAGAGCAGAGTGTGGTCGAGCGGTTCGCCCCGGTAGCGCGCAGCCTCGACAAACACTTCGAGATTGTCCACCACCTTCTGCTG